>NZ_JBQQBZ010000010.1:0-180913 GCF_052245655.1 Streptomyces sp. 4N509B | reverse complement strand
GCTTCATGCGCACCCACATCGACACCCTCACCCTCGGCCCCTACATCCTCACCAAACACACCCAACCCCCCTGGCACGAAACCCCCACCCAATGGACCCACACCATCCCCCCCGACTAAAAACAAACAACGCATAAAGGGCGAAATGGATAGCATTTCGCCCTAATGCCTCTTAACCCACAAGACATACGTCGTTCCTGATGGCGCAACACCGACCCTTCACTCTGCTGCCATGCCAGCACCCAGCCCCGCGGCTGTCCAACACGGCCAGATACGTCTCCGTGACGCCTCACCCGCCGACCTGGACGCCGCGCGAGCCCTCCACCAGCGCTGCTCACCCACCAGCCTGAACCAGCGCTACGTCGGTGGTCACCGAGAGGCCGACAGCTACCTCGGTCACCTCCTCCACCACCGTCACGGCCACACCCTCGCCGCCCACACGCCCACCGGCGAGCTCGTCGGGCTCGCTCACCTCCTGTGGGACACGGCCGACGACGACGCGGCCGAGATCGCCCTGCTCGTCGCCGACGCATGGCAGCGTCGGGGCGTCGGCACCGCGCTCCTCGCGCACCTTCTGCGCCTCGCCGACGAGGCCGGGTTCGCCACGCTCCACGCCCTGGCCCACACCCCCAACCCCGCCCTGGCCCGCAGCCTGCGCTCCGCAGCCCGCGCCACCGGGCACCGTCACACCCAGCCCACCGCCGTCGACGGAGACGCCGTCCAGGTTCACACCCTCCACCTCCGCCGCCACGGTGAGGACGACGGGGGGCCGGAGCGGGTCCGGCTCAGCGGGCCCCGGAGCCGAGCGAGCTGAGGTAGGCGTTGTAGGCGGCGAGCTCCCTGTCACCGTCGCGCTTCGCGGCACGGTCGTGGCGGCGGGCGGCGCGCTCCTCCGAGAGGAACCACTGCACCAGGAGGACCACCAGCACCACCACCGTGGGGATCTCGCTGAAGGCCCAGGCGATGCCGCCGGCGGCGGACTGGTCGGAGAGGGCGGTGACCTCCAGGGACGCGGGCGGGTTGGCGAAGGTGTCGATCATGGGGTCGGACGCCATCATCAGCGCGATGCCGAAGAAGGCGTGGAAGGGCATCGTCGCGAAGAGTTCGAGCATGCGCAGCGGGTATCCGGCGCGGTGCGGGCCGGGGTCGACGCCCATGACCGGCCAGAAGAAGACCAGGCCGACGGCGAGGAAGTGGAGCATCATCCCCAGGTGGCCGACGCGGCTGTCCATGAGGGTGTCGAACAGCGGCGTGAAGTACAGCCCGTAGAGGCTGCCGATGAACAGGGAGATGGTGAAGATCGGCGAGGTGATCACGCGGACGTAGCGGCTGTGGAGCAGCCGTACGAGGACGTCGCGCGGGCCCCGTCGGCCGCGGCCGCCGGCGGGCAGGGCCCGTAGCAGGAGGGTCACGGGCCCGCCCAGCAGCAGCAGGATCGGCGCGAGCATGCTGAGGACCATGTGTTGCAGCATGTGGACGCTGAAGAGCACCATGCCGTACTGGTTCAGCCCGGTGCAGGTCACCAGGGCGATGGTGGCGACGCCGAGGGTGAACGCGAGGGTGCGCCCCAGCGGCCAGGAGTCGCCGCGGCGGCGAAGGCGCACGACGCCCGTCATGTAGAGGGCGAGGACGATCAGGCAGCCGACGAGGAAGACGTCGTCGCCGCCGAACTCCAGGCCGCGGGTGAACGAGAAGGGCGGCAGCTCCGAGCCGCCGTGACCCCCGTGGCCGCCGTGACCCCCGTGGGGGTCCTCACCGAGGTTCGTCTGCTGAGCCCACATCTCTCCGTCTTCCGAGCCGTGCCATGTCCCCCGGCCTGTCGTCCCCCGGTGTGTCCCCGCGGCGTCATCCGCGCGCCAGCACCACCATAGAACCGGCGCGTCCGCTCATGCCGGGCGGGTGGCGGCGGCGATGCGCTCGGCCCGCAGGGCCTCGTACCAGCGTTCGTCGACGGGCGTGAGGGCGTTGACGTCGAGGGTGAGCTTCAGCAGGAGGTCGGCGATCTGGGGGTTGCGCGCCAGGACGGGGCCGTGCATGTAGGTGCCGAAGACGGTGCCCTGCCAGGCGCCCTCGGTGCCGTCGCCCGTGCCGTTGCCGTTGCCGACCCGGACGTGGGCGAAGGGGCGAACTCCGGGCCCCAGGTGGGTGACGCCCTGGTGGTTCTCGAAGCCGGTGAGCTGGGGCAGCCGCAGGTGTTCGTCGATGTCGGCGAGGACGTCGCCGACGCAGCGCTCTCCGGTGCCCCGGACGCTGACGACGTCGAGGAGGCCGAGTCCGGCCTCGCGCTCGCCGAGGTCGTTGACGAACTCGTGGCCGAGGATCTGGTAGCCGGCGCAGACGGAGAAGATGATGGCGCCGTTGGCCGCCGCGCGGTGCAGGCCACCGTCGCGGCGGAGGCGTTCCGCGGCAAGGCGCTGGGGGCGGTCCTCGCCACCGCCGATGAGGTAGATGTCTCCCGAGGTGGGGACGGGCTGGTCGGAGCGGACGTCGAGGCGCTCGACGGCCAGGCCGCGCTGGCGGGCGCGCCGCTCCACGACCAGGGCGTTGCCCTGGTCTCCGTAGGTGCTCAGCAGGTCGGGGTAGACCCAGACCAGGCGCAGGCTCGAGGTGCTCATGCGGGCGGTCCCTTGGTGTCAGTTGCCGACCGTGCGGCGGAGGTCCTGGAAGGCGGTGTAGTTGGCGATGGCTTCGACGCGTCCGGGGGGGCAGGCCTGGAGCGCCTGGGGAAGGGTGTCGAACACGCGGAAGTCGACGCCGGCGACCTCGAGACGGACGGCGAGGTCGAGGCGGCGGTCGCCGATGACGGCGACGGGGTGTCCGGCCAGGCGGGTGTAGTCGACGTCCCAGAGCCAGGAGGTGTCGGTGCCGTCCGCGCTGCGGGCGTTGACGGAGAGGATGACGGGGGCGGGGGGTGGGTCGATGAGGGAGAAGGTCTCCAGCCAGCCGGCGGGGTTCTTGGCCAGGAGGAGGCGGATCTCGCGGCCCTGGTGGCTGACGACGTCGTAGCGGCCGGCGACGGCGGTGACGGCCTGCATGCGCTGGAGGGCGAGGCCGGGCGGGACGCCGAAGAGGGCGGCGGTGGCGGCGGCGGTGGTCGCGTTCGCCTTGTTGGCGCGGCCGGGGAGCTGGAGGTGGATGGGCCAGGCGGAGCCGTGGGGGTCGAGGACAGCGTCGCCGGAGAGCACCCAGGTGGGTGTGGGGCGGGAGAAGCCGCAGGAGCCGCAGCCCCAGCTGTCGCCCGGGCGTTGGAGGACGCCGCCGCAGGCGGGGCAGGACCAGGCGTCGTCCTTCCACTCCTGGCCGGCGGCGACCCAGACGACGGCCGTGGCGGAGGAGGCGGCCCAGACGACGAGGGGGTCGTCGGCGTTGGCGACGACGGTGGCCTTGGAGTCCTTCAGGCCCTCGCGCCAGCGCTCGGCGAGCATGCGGGTCTCGGCGGCGCGGTCGAGCTGGTCGCGGGAGAGGTTGAGCAGGGCGACGGCCTTGGGGCTGACGGCGGCGGCGACGCTGGTGAGGTACTTCTCGTCGACTTCGAGGACGCCGTAGCGGGCCTGTGCTCCGCTGGAGAGGGCGGAGGTGATGCCGGCGGGCATGTTGGCGCCGAGCGCGTTGGAGACGACCTCGCCGCCGGCGCGGAGGGCTTCGGCCAGCAGCCGGGTGGTGGTGGTCTTGCCGTTGGTGGCGGAGACGAGGACCACGTCGAGGTGCGCGGCGAGGCGGGACAAGAGCTCGGGATCGAGCTTGAGGGCGACGCGTCCACCGATCACGGATCCGCTGCCGCGTCCGGCGGCTCGCGACACCGCGGCGGCTGCCTTGCCCGCGGTCACCGCCAGTCTGGCGCGTGCCGACAGCGGCTGCGTGCTCTCTGCCATTGGCGTTGTTCCTCCCTTAGCCCTGTGGCCCGGAGGCCAGCCTATCGATGCCGTGGGGTGGGGTGAGCGGTCACCCGGATGCGCTCACCGCACGCCTCTTACTCATTGTGACCACTAGAGTTCAATGCGTGAAGGACATTGACGGCATCGGGAGTGGTCATGGTTCTTTCGGTCTCCGGGATCCTGTTGCTGGGGGTCATCGTGTTCCTGTTCTTCCGCAAGGACGGGCTGAAGCTGTCGCACGCGATGGTGTGTGGGCTCTTCGGCTTCTACCTGGCGGGGACGTCGGCGGCGCCGAGCATCGAGGCGGGCGGGGAGCATCTGGCGGAGCTGCTGGGCAGCCTGTCGTTCTAGGTGTGTTGTGCCGGGACCCCGGGCCGGGACGCGGCGCGGGGTGAGGGGACGCGCCGCGCGCGGGCCGCGGCGGGGCGGGGTGGACCGCCGGGGTCGGGTCAGGCGGGTTGTGGCTGGGTGACGAGCGGGTCGTCGAGGACCGGTTGCCAGGCGAGTTCCGCCGCTCCGACGAGGCTGTTGTGGTCGAGGGTGCAGGGCAGGACGGGGACGCTGCCGCTGCGGCCCCACAGGCTGTGGCGTTCGACGGTGCCGCGCAGCCGCTCGGGGTCGGCGTCGAGCAGCCAGCGGTGGAGGCCGCCGAGGATGATGCGGTCGGGGTTGAGGATGTTGACCAGGCCGGCGAGGCCGAGGCCGAGGCGGTCGATCAGGGTGTGGGTGGCGGCCAGAACCGTCGGGTCGTTCGCGGGGGCGGCCTGGAGGAGGTCGCGGGCCTGGGCCAGGAGGGAGCCGTCCGCGGCGGGGGTGCGTCCGGCGGCGGCGAGGAGGGCCAGCGGGTCGGTCTCGACGTCGAGGCAGCCCCGGCTGCCGCAGTGACAGGGGCGGCCCTGGGGGTCGACGGTGACGTGCCCGACCTCGAGCGCGAGGCCGGCGCTGCCGGTGTGGAGCCTGCCGTCGAGGACGAGGGCGCCGCCGACGCCGCGGTGGCCGGTGGCCACGCAGAGCAGGTGGGCGGCGCCCCGGCCGGCTCCGTGGCGGTGCTCGGCGAGGGCGGCGAGGTTGATGTCGTTGCCGCAGAAGCCGGCGACGGGGAGGCCCGCGTCGGCGAGGCAGCGGGTGAACATGTCGCGGACCGGCGCGCCCGCGGGCCAGGCCAGGTGGAGGGGGTTGAGTGCCGTGCCGTCGGGTTCGGCGACGGCGGAGGGGACGGCGAGCCCGGCGCCGACGCAGCGCCGACCGCTGTCGGCGAGCAGCCTCGCGCCGGCCTCGACGATCTCGCGGAGCACGTGGCTGGGGTCGGCGTCGACGGTCATGCAGCCGGGGGTGGTGGCCAGGATGTGTCCGCCGAGGCCGACGAGGGCGACGCGGAAGCCGTCGGCGTGGACCTGTGCGGCCAACGCGACGGGCCCGTCGGGTGCGATGGCCAGGCGGTGCGAGGGCCGCCCCTGGCTGCCGGCGGCACCCGGGCGCGGGTCGACGGTGATGAGGCCGAGGGTCTGCAACTCGGCGGCGACGGCGCCGGCCGTGGCGCGGGTGACGCCGAGCTCCGCGGTGAGGACGGCGCGGGTGGGGGCGCGGCCGGTATGGACGAGCTCCAGCGCAGGGCCGAGCGCGTTGCGGCCTCTGTCGAGCCGGGTGCGGGTGCGGATCACGGTCCCCATTCTCGCTTTGTGCCCCTGACAAACAAACTCGGCGAGGGCGTACGCCTGCCCGGTCGTCGTGCTTCTGTGCGCCGTGTGTGGCGGGCTGGAATGGGAGGCTTCCGGACAGGGGTGGATGTGTAGGGCTGGTCAGGACCGGAGAGTTTCTGGGCGGTTGTGTGATCGAGGTCGAGAGGATCGGTGGGGCGTGAGGAGCGAGGACTTTCTTGAGGCGTTGGCGCGGGAGGGTGTCCTGCTGATCGACGCGGCGCTGCGGGCGGGCGCCGACGCGCTGGTCCCGACCTGTCCGGACTGGCGGGTGCGGGATCTCGTTCTGCACCAGGGGAACGTCCACCGCTGGGCGACCGGCTTCGTGGTCGAGGGACGCACCGCGTTCGCGCCGCTGTTGGCCGAGCGGGTGTCGGACGGGGAGTTGGAGGGGTGGTTCAGGGAGGGGCACGCGACGCTGTTGGCCGCCCTCCGGCAGGCGCCGAAGGACCTGGAGTGCTGGACGTTCCTGCCCGGGGCGCGCTCGCCGCGGCACTTCTGGACGCGGCGCCAGGCCCACGAGACGACGGTGCACCGGGTGGACGCGGAGTCGGCGGCGGGAGGCGCGGGAGTCGGGGGTGGGGGCGGCGTGGCGGTCGGGGCGGAGTTCGCGGTGGACGGCGTCGACGAGTTGCTGACGGGCTTCCACGCACGGGAGCGCAGCCGGGTGCGCAGCGCCCGGGAGCGGACCCTGGGGGTGCGCACGACGGACGGTCCGGGGGCGTGCTGGCGGGTGGTGATATCGGACGCGCCGCCGCGTGCCGAGCGCGTGGAGGCCCTGGCGGAGCCCGTGGAGTGTGAGGTGAGCGGGCCCGCCGAGGAGGTGTACCTGGCGTTGTGGAACCGCCGCCCGTGGGACGGGGTCACGGTGACGGGTGACGCCTCGGTGGCGGAGCTGTGGCGCGGTATGTCCGCGATCTGACGCGGGTGACCGGGTGGTGAGGCGGGCGGGCACGGCCCGTCAGCCGAGCCACCCCGGGCGGACGAGGCCGGACTCGTAGGCCAGGACGACGAGTTGGGCGCGGTCGCGGGCGCCGAGCTTGACCATGGCGCGGCTGACGTGGGTCTTGGCCGTCAGAGGGGAGACGACGAGGCGGCGGGCGATCTCCTCGTTCGACAGGCCGATGCCGACCAGGGTCATCACCTCGCGTTCGCGGTCGGTGAGCTGGGCGAGCAGGGCGGCGTCGGCCGGTTCCTTGGAGCGGGCGGCGAACTCGGCGATCAGGCGCCGGGTGACGCTCGGGGAGAGCAGGGCGTCCCCGGCGACGACGGCGCGGACCGCGCGCAGCAGTTCGTCGGGCTCGGTGTCCTTCACCAGGAAGCCGGAGGCGCCGGAGCGGAGCGCCTCGAAGACGTACTCGTCCAGTTCGAAGGTGGTCAGCATGACGACCTTCACCCCGTCGAGGGACTCGTCCTCGGTGATGTGGCGGGTGGCCGCCAGGCCGTCGAGCTCCGGCATCCGGATGTCCATCAGGACCAGGTCGGGGCGCAGTTCGCGCACGAGGGACAACGCCTCGTGGCCGTCGGCGGCCTCGCCGGCGACGCTGATGTCGGGCTGGGCGTCCAGCAGGGCGCGGAACCCGGCCCGCACCAGGATCTGGTCGTCGGCGAGCAGCACGCGGATCATGGCGTTCTTCCGTTTCCGTTGGTCTCTCGGGGTTCGTTGACGCCGGCCTCGTCCGCGTCGGTCTCCCGTCGGGTGGCGGGCCGGTCCGGCGTCAGGGGGAGGTGTGCCGTGACGCGGAAGCCTCCGTCGTCGCGGGGACCGGCGGCCACGGTGCCGCCGAAGGAGGCGGCGCGTTCGCGCATGCCGACCAGGCCGTTGCCCCCCACCGTGTCGCCGCCGGTGGCCGGGCCGTCGTCGTCGACGCTCAGCACGAGCTCGTCGGGGGTGTAGCGCAGGTGGACCCGGGCGGTGCGGGAGCCGGAGTGGCGGACGGTGTTGGTCAGGGCCTCCTGCACGATGCGGAACGCCGCGAGGTCGGCGCCGGGCGGCAGGGTGGCCGGGGTGCCCGTGGTCCGGGTCTCGACCCGCAGGCCGGCCGACTCGGCGTGGCGTGCCAGCTCCGGCAGCCGGGCGAGCCCGGGGGCCGGGGCGCGGGGCGCGTCGCCGGGCGAGCGGAGGGTGGCCAGCACCTGCCGGACCTCTCCGAGGGCCTCCTTGCTGGCGGCCTTGATGGTGGTCAGGGCGGTGCGGGCCTGGTCGGGGTCGGTGTCCAGGAGTGCCAGGCCGACGCCCGCCTGCACGTTGATGACGGAGATGCTGTGGGCGAGGACGTCGTGGAGTTCGCGGGCGATGCGCAGCCGTTCCTCGTCGGCGCGGCGGCGTGCGGCCGCCTCGCGTTCGGCCCGCTCGCGCGCCTGCTGTTCACGGCGGGCGCGGACGAGTTCTGAGACGGCCAGGACGGCGACGGCCCAGGCGGCGATCAGGCCGTACCAGCCAAGTTCGGCCGGACCGTCGCCGTCGGGGGGCAGCCAGCGGTAGAGGCCGTGGCCGGTGAGGGGCAGGCTGGCCCAGAACAGCCCGAGGGCGAGCCAGGCCGCTCGCCGGTGCCCGGTGACTACGGCGCTGAAGGAGCCGACGATCACGCTCAGGAAGACGGGCCCGTAGGGGTAGCCGGCGCCCAGGTAGACGGCGGCGGTGACGGCGGTGCCGACGGCGGCGAGCCGCGGGCGGCGGTGGCGTGCCACGAGCAGCGCCGGGCCGAGGGCCAGGAGGGCGTAGCCGAGGACGTCGAGTGCCACCCGGTGGTCCGTCTGGTTCTCGCCGGCGAACGTCGAGCCGACGACCTGGACGAGCAGGACCACGCAGGAGGAGAGCCACGGCATGCGGGCGAGGGCCGGCGGCGACGCGAGCCAGCGCTGCCAGGCGGGGCCGCCGGGCGCGTGGGCTGTCGGCGTGGGGTGGTCGGTCACGTTCGCCACGCTAGTCCGGGGTGGGGGTGGGGCGCGTCCGCCGTGGGCGGTCGACGCGGGTACTCCGGGCGGAGTACGTGCCGGTGCGGCGGCCGGCACCGGTCGCGCGGGGCGGCGGGCTCAGTGTGGGTCGCCGCGGCCGGCCTGCTCGCGTTCGCCGTCCCGGTCCAGGGCGGTGAGGGTCCTGCGGGCCAGGGGGTGGGTGCGGACCACCCCGGCGAGCGTCGTGGAGCCCCGGGTGACCTGGGCGAAGGTGGTCCACGCCGGGCGGAAGCCGATCATCGCGGCGTGCAGCAGCCGGGGGCGGTGGGAGAAGACGTCCAGCATGCGCCGCCCGACGCTCATCTCCACACCGAGGCCGGACTTGATCGCGAAGGTGTAGTTGAGGGCCTGGCGGCGGGCGTCGACGGCGTCGACGGCCACCGCGACGCGGGCGGCCCACTGGCCGGCGAGGCGGCCCGATCGCAGCGCGAACGATATGCCCTCCCTGGTCCAGGGCTCGAGCAGGCCCGCGGCGTCCCCGCACACCAGGACGCGGCCGCGGGTCAGCGGGGAGTCGTCGGCGCGACAGCGGGTGAGGTGGCCGCTGGAGATGTCCGGGGTGAATTCGGCGAGGCCGAGCCGGGTGGTGAGGCTCTCCAGGTAGCGCTTGGTGGCGGCGCCCTGGCCACGGGCGGAGATCACGCCGACGGTGAGGGCGTCGCCCTTCGGGAAGACCCAGCCGTAGGAGCCGGGCAGGGGCCCCCAGTCGATCAGCACGCGCCCGGCCCACCGCCGTCCGACCTCGGCCGGCACGGGGATCTCCGACTCCAGGCCCAGGTCCACCTGCTCCACGCGCACCCCGACGTGGGCGGCGATGCGGCTGGCGCTGCCGTCGGCGCCGACGACGGCGTTGGCGAGGACGCGGGAGCCGTCGGCGAGGACGACGGCGACGGTGCGCCGGTCGGGGACGGTGGGCCCGTGCTGGTCGACGCGGGTGACGGCCGTGCCCGTGCGGACCGTGGCGCCGGCCCGGGCGGCGGCCTCCACGAGCCGCTGGTCGAACTCGGGGCGGCTGACCAGCCCGAACAGCATCCGCTTGGAGCGGCGGGTGCGGGCCAGGCGGCCGTTGAGCGAGAACGTGACGGCGTGCACGCGGTCGCGCAGGGGGAGGTCGAAGCCCGGGGGGAGGGCGTCGCGGGAGGGGCCGATGATGCCGCCCGCGCACGTCTTGTACCGCGGCAGCGTCGCCTTCTCCAGCAGCAGGACGCTGCGTCCCGCCTCGGCGGCGGCGCGGGCGGCGGACGAGCCCGCCGGGCCGCCGCCGACCACGACGACGTCCCACACCCGGTCCGTGCCGTCCGCGTGCTCCCTGCCGGCAGGGCCGGCCGCGTTGTCACTGCTCACGATGGCCTTCTCGCTCCCCGACGCGTCGCGCGCCGAGCACGGCGCACGATGGTGGTCACCGAAAGCATCCTAGTGTGACGCCTCGCGACGCTCGCGCGCCCGTGGCGCCGCTCGCAGCCGCGCACGGCGCGCGACCAGGCGCGTCGCGCTCGCGTCCGCGCCCGCCTGCGCGCTCGGACGGCTGTGCGAGGGCCTGTGCGATGATCGTCCGCACGCGTCGATGGGAGGAAACCGCCATGAAGCATGCCGACGGGGACGCCGCCGTCGCCCGGTTCGTCGCCGAGGGGATGGAGCGGGCGAGGCGGGACCTGGCCGCGTTGGTGGCCTTCCGTTCCGTGGCGGATCCCGCGCTGTTCCCGCCGGCCGAGTGTCACGCGGCGGCGCGGTGGATCGCCGACGCGCTGACGGCCGAGGGCTTCGAGGAGGTCGCCCTGCTGGACACCCCCGACGGCAGTCAGGCCGTCTACGGCCACCTGCCGGGGCCGGCGGGCGCGCCGACGGTGCTGCTGTACGCGCACTACGACGTGCAGCCCCCGCTGGCGGAGTCGGAGTGGGTCTCCCCGCCGTTCGAGCTGACCGAGCGCGACGGGCGCTGGTACGGCCGGGGGGCGGCCGACTGCAAGGGCGGCGTCGTGATGCACCTGCTGGCGCTGCGGGCCCTGCGGGCGACGGGCGGGCTGCCGGTGGGCGTGAAGGTGATCGTCGAGGGCTCCGAGGAGCAGGGCACCGGCGGGCTGGAGCGGTACGCCGAGGAGCATCCGCGGCTGCTGGCGGCCGACGCGGTGGTGATCGGGGACACGGGGAACGTCCGGGCGGGCCAGCCGACGGTGACGGCGGTGCTGCGGGGCATGACGGTGGTGCGGGTGCGGGTCGACACCCTGGAGGGGAACCTGCACTCGGGGGCGTTCGGCGGGGCGGCGCCCGACGCGTTGGCGGCGTTGGTCCGGATGCTGGACTCGCTGACCGACGCGGACGGCTCCCCCTCGATCGACGGGCTCGACGCGCGGGGCACGTGGGCGGGGACGGATCTCCCGGAGGAGGTGTTCCGGGCGGACGCGGGCGTGTTGGAGGGTGTGGGGCTCGCCGGCTCCGGCACGGTCGCGGACCGGCTGTGGGCGCGCCCGTCGGTGACGGTGCTGGGCATCGACTGCCCGCCGGTGGTGGGCGCGACGCCGTCGGTTCAGGCGAGCGCGGGGGCACTGGTGAGTCTGCGGGTGCCGCCGGGCGTGGACGCGGAGGCGGCGGGCGAACTGCTGGCGGCGCATCTGGTCTCCCATGCGCCGTGGGGGGCGCGGGTGGAGGTCGAGCCGACGGGCTCCGGGCAGCCGTTCCGGGCGGACACGGCGAGTCCGGCGTACGCGGTCATGGCCGAGGCGATGCGGGTGGCGTACGACGGCGTGGAGATGGCGGTCGTGGGGCAGGGCGGGTCGATTCCGCTGACCAGCACGCTGGGGCGGCTGTATCCGGAGGCGGAGATCCTGCTCGTCGGGCTGAGCGAGCCGGCGGCGCGGATCCACGCCGTCAACGAGAGTGTCTCGCCGGAGGAGTTGGAGCGGATGGCCGTGGCCGAGGCGCTGTTCCTGCGCCGGTACGGGGCGCAGGCCGCCGGTCGGTGAACGCGGGCCGGCGGCGCCGGGCGGCCGCCGGGGTCGCCCGCTCGCGGCGTCAGAGGTGTCGGCGGGGGCGTCGGCGGAGCGCGAGCGCGCCGCCGGTGAGGGCCAGGGCGGTGACGCCACCGGCCACGAGCAGTGCGGTGGTCCGGGGGGAGCCGTCGCGTTGTGAGCCGCCGACGCCGGCCTGGGCGCCGAGCGTCGGCATGGTGGTGGAGGTGGCCGTCGGCGTCACCGTGGGGGTCGCGGTGGGCGTCGCCGTCGGGGTCGTCGTGGGGGTCGCGGTGGGCGTCGGGGTGGCCGTCGGGCTCGCGGCGAGGATGCTCAGCATGGCGCTCGCGTTCTCGTCGCCGCAGGCGAAGACGACCTCGTACTGGGCCCCGGCCCGGGCCTCGGCGTCGACGGTGGTGGTCGCGCTCTGGACCGCTCCCGGCATTCCGAGGGTGATGGTGTCGAACACGGCGGAGGAGGCGGTGGCCTCCGCGTCGACGCATCCGGTGACCGTGAGGTCCACGGCGCCGCCCGGCTGGACGGCCTGGGGCGCGAGGCTGTAGCCGAACGCCTGGGCTCTGAGGGCCCGGGGCCGCTCCGGCAGTTCGCCCGGGCCGGCCGCGGTGGTGGCCGCCGCGGGCGCGGCGGAGCCGAGTGCTATCGCTGCGAGTGAGGCCCCTGCGAGTGCCGTGCGCGGAGTGCTCATCTGAAGGCTCCTGTCCTGGGTGCCGTGGGGGTCCGTCGGACGTGGATCGCCCGCACCATGACCGTAAGCAGACAAACCGGGCACCGGTCTTCTGGGTGGGACGAACGGGTTAACGCGTTGGGCCGGCCGGGTTCAGCCGGCCTGGGTGAGGTGGGCGAAGACGACGACGTTGCCCTGGTAGCCGGAGCCCTCCTCGAAGCTGCCGCCGCAGGTGATCAGGCGCAGCTCGGCTCGCCCCGAGTCCTCGTAGACGCGCGCGGGGATCTGCTCCTTGTCGAAGACGGCGACCTCGTGGACGGTGAACCGCAGGCGCGTGCCGTCCTCGCGGACCACCTCGACGGTGTCTCCCGGTGTGAGGGTGCCGAGGTCGTAGAAGACGGCCGGTCCCACGGCGCCGTCCACGTGGCCGACGAGGACGGCCGTGCCCCGCTCCCCCGGGGTGACCGCGCCCTGGTACCAGCCGACGAGGTGTTCGAGGCCGGGAGGCGGCGCGGCGAGCCAACCCTCCGGTTCGAGGCCGACGCCCATCAGGGGGGTCTCGACGTCGATGGCCGGGATCGTCAGCCAGGTCGGCACCGCGGCCCGCTGGGGTGGGGCCGCCACGGCCGCGGGCGCGGTCGAGGCGGCGCCGGCGGGCAGCGGCGGGCCCTCGCTCCGGCTGCCGTCCCAGACGGCGCCGAGCATCGTGGCCACTCCCACCGCCAGCGCGCCGGCCGTGATGCCGAAGGCGGTCCGGGAGGCCGGGCGGGGTTCGTCCGAGCTCGCGTCGCACTCCATCACCGCACCACGCTAGGACGGCCGGTGACGGGCCGCGATTCGTACGGCGCCGCCGCCGGGCCGTCCCGAGCCGTCTCCGGGCCCGTCGTCGAGCCCTCGTCGCGCCCTGGTCGAACCCCTGGTCGGGCGCGCCGTCACACCCCGACGGGGACGCCGGCCTCCAGGTTGAGGGGGCGGCCCTCGGCGCGGGCGCGCAGGGCCCCCCTGAGCCGGGCGAGGCGGCCTGGTGAGAGCAGGGTCGTGGCCTCCTCCTCGTCGACGAAGCGCCAGTCACGCAGCTCCGCGCCGGGCAGCAGCACCTCGCGCAGCCGGTCGGCGTCGAGGCGCCCGCCGTCGAAGAGCAGCCGCAGCCCTCCGTAGTGGCCGGGTCGGGGCGGCTCCCAGTCGACGACGAGCAGGGGGAGGTCGTGGGTCAGCCGCAGGCCGAGTTCCTCGGCCACCTCGCGGACCGCCGCGCGGGCGGGGGGCTCGCCGGCCTCGACGACGCCGCCGGGGAACTCCCAGCCGGGCTTGTAGGTCGGGTCGACCAGCAGCACCCGGTCCTGGTCGTCGAAGAGGAGCACGCCGGCGGCGAGGGTCTCCGCGCGGGGGGCGGGGGTCTGCACGATCTGCCGGGTGCCGTCGCCGCGGCGGGCGGCCTCGGCGAGGAGCGTCGCGGCCTGTCGGGGGGTCAGCCGGGAGGCCTCCAGGGGGTGGGTGTCCGCGCTCAGCCAGGCGAGGGCGGCGTCGTAGCGTGGCAGGTTCGCCAGGCAGCGCCCGCGCACGGCCTCGCCCTCGACGGAGGCCCGCTGGTCGATCCGCGCCCGCAGGAACGTTTCGTCTACGTGGAGCAGGAAGTGCTGCACCGGGATGCGGCGGGCGGCGAGGCCGCCGAAGATCTCGTCCCGGTGCGCCTGGTCCAACAGCGTCATCGGAGCGACCAGCGGCCCCGGCACCTCGGTGAGGAGGGCCGCGGCGGTGTCCACCACCATCCGCCGCCACGACGGCAGGTCCGTGAGGTCGTCGACCTCGGCCAGGCGTTCCTTGGGCAGCATCGCGCGCAGCCCGGCGCCGACCAGCTCCGGGTCGTACAGCACGCTTCCCGGCAGCAGGTCGAGCAGTTCGTTGGCCACCGTGGTCTTGCCGACGCCGGACGCGCCGTTCAGCCAGATGATCACAAACCCCCTCCTTAGTCGCCCGTGTGTCAGGTGCCCGCTGCACCCCGTGCCAGAAACGTCTCCGCGTGGCCGCGGCAGGCCGCCGCCGCCCCCACCAGGCCGGCGTCGGTGCCGAGCCGGGCGGGAACGACCTCCAGGCCACGGACGAACGGAAGGGTGGCGAACTCAGCGAGGGCCTCGCGCAGCGGCGCGAGGAGGACCTCGCCCGACTGGCTCACGCCGCCGCCGACCACCACCGTCTCGATCTCCACGAGGGTCGCGGTGGCGGCGACGCCGGCCGCCAGGGCGCGGGCGGCGCGCTGGAAGGCCGCCAGCGCCACGGGGTGGCCGTCGCGGGCGGCCGCCGCGACGCCCGCGGCGGTGGCGTCGCCGTCGGGGGCCTCGGGGCGCCAGCCGGCGTCGCGGGCGTAGCGGGCGATGTTGGTGCCGCTGGCGATGCGCTCGACGCAGCCGCGTCCGCCGCAGGGGCACAGGTCGCCGTTGAGGTCGACGCTGATGTGGCCGATGTGGCCGGCGTTGCCCGTGGGTCCCGGGCGCAGCCGGCCGTCGAGGATGAGGCCGCCGCCGACGCCGGTGGAGACGACCATGCACAGCACGTTCGCCCGCCCCTGGGCGGCACCGCGCCAGTGCTCGCCCGCGGCGATGGCGGCGCCGTCGCCGACGAGGGTGACCGGCAGGGGGCCGGTGGTCTCGCGCACGCCCGCCACGAGGGGGAAGTCGCGCCAGGCGGGAATGTTGACGGGGCTGACGGTGCCGCCGCGGGCGTCCACCGGTCCGGCGCTGCCGATGCCCACGGCGGTGACGTGGGGCCACCACGGGTGCGCGGTCAGGCCGCTGGCGACCTCGGTGACGGCGGCGAGCACGCGCTCGGCCGGTTCGGTGGCGGGGGTCGGGCGTTGCACGCGGTGCACGAGGGTGCCGGCGCCGTCGACGAGGGCGCCCGCGATCTTGGTGCCGCCGATGTCGACGGCGGCCACGAGATCCATGGTCATGGTCAGGAAGCCTGATCCCTGGTGGGCCGGGCTGTCCAGTCCGCCCGTGGCGGGTGGGGCGTGGCGGGGTCGGCGAGGGCCGCCAGCTCGGCGGGGGCCAGACCGGTGCCGGCGGCGAGTTCGGCGGCGTCCAGGGCGCCGCAGCGCAGGCCCCGCAGGAGGAACGCGGCGAGCGCACGGGCGGTGGCGGGCTCGTCGAGGACGGCGGTGCCGGGCGTGGCCAGGCGGCCGACGTAGGTGGCGAGGCGGTCGGCCGCGGCGTCGAAGCCCTCGCGGTAGAAGGCGTAGACGGCGGTGTACCGGGTGGGCAGCTGGCCGGGGTGGAGGTCCCAGCCCTGCGGGAAGCCACGGGCCAGGCCGCGGCGGACGAGGCGGTGGTGGAGGCGCCAGGCGTGGTGGACCTGCTCGGCGGAGCCGGTGGGCAGGACGTTGGTGGAGCCGTCGGAGAGCTCGACGCCGGTGCCGGCGGCGGCGAGCTGCATGACGGCCTTGGCGTGGTCGGCGGCGGGGTGGTCCAGGGACTGGTGGGCGGCGGGGATCTGGCAGGCCGCGGTGTAGTCGTAGGTGCCGAAGTGGAGGCCGGTGAGGCGGCCCTCGGCGGCGTCGACCAGGCGGGCGACGGTGGCCCGGCCGTCGGGGCCGAGGATGGCCTGGGTCGTCTCGATCTGCGCCTCGAAGCGGAGCTGGCCGGGGGTGAGGCCGGTGGCCCGCTCGAACGCGCCGCACAGCCCGGACATGGCGGTGACCTGGGCGGGGTGGCTGACCTTGGGCAGCGTCAGGCGCAGTCCCTTCGGCGGCGGTCCGGCGTCCAGCAGCGTGGTGAGGAAGACGTCGAGGGTGCGGACGGCGCGGTCCCGGACGGGTGCCTCCATGCTCTTCATGCGGATGCCGAGGTGGGCGGGCCCGCCGGGGTCGGCGGCGAGGCGGACGGCCACGCGGGCCGCGTGGACGGCGGCGGCGTCCTCCTCCGCGTCCGGGCGGCGCCCGTAGCCGTCCTCGAAGTCGATGCGCAGGTCCTCCACGGGCTCGCGTGCCAGCTTGGCGCGGACCCGGTCGTGGACGGGCGCGGCGAGGGCGTCGGGCAGGCCGAGGAGGGTGGCGAGCGCGGCGGCGTCGGGGGCGTGGGCGTCCAGCAGCGCCAGCGCCGCCTCGCCCCAGGAGCGGACGGTGTCGGCGGTGAGCCGGTCGGCGGGGACGTAGACGGTGTGGACCGGCTGGCTGGCCGGCGGTGCGCCGGGGTACCGGCGGGCGAGCTCGGCGTCGACGGCGGCCAGTGGCGCCGTCACCGCCGCGGTGGCGGCCTCAGAGAGGCTGGTGTGCGCCGTGTCACGCCGCCGCATGGGCCGCCCTCCCGACATTCAACAATCCGTTGAACCCTCAGGTGACGACGCTATCCCGCGCCCACACGAAACACAACAGCGGCTGTGTCACCCCTCGTTCACGGCCCGCTCGACTGGCGCCACGGAGGATTGACCGGAGGGCAAAGGTCGCGTCACGCGACTGGCCGACGCTGGAGTGCAGCGGGAAAGTTCCGCGGAAATCCAAGGAAGTCCCTGTAATTCAGCGTCTGGGAGGAATCATGGACTACTACCACCTGATGGCCGGGCTGGCACTGGCCCGCCTGCGGGAGGACGACGGCAGCGGCCCGGTGCCGGCGGTGCCGGGGCACGAGGCCGACCGGCTGGCGGCGCGCGCCGCGAGCGCCCGCGTGCGACACGAGGCCGTGCCGGGCCGCCGACGGCGCGGTGGCCTGGTGGGGCGCCGGCGTGGCGCCACGCCCGTGACCGTCACCTGATCGGCGGCTGTCGCGCCACGGCCGCGGCCCTCGTTCCCGAGTTCCGGAGCGAGGGCCGCGGCGCGTGGTGAGCGGATTCGCGAGGGAAGCGGGTGGTGACGCGCCGTCAGCCCTTGCGGGTGGTGATCTCCTCGGTCAGGGCGGGGACGACGTCGAACAGGTCACCGACGACGCCGTAGTCGACCAGCTCGAAGATGGGGGCCTCGGCGTCCTTGTTGATGGCCACGATGGTCTTGGACGTCTGCATGCCCGCGCGGTGCTGGATCGCGCCGGAGATGCCGGCGGCGATGTAGAGCTGCGGGGACACCGTCTTGCCGGTCTGGCCCACCTGGCTGGTGTGCGGGTACCAGCCCGCGTCCACGGCGGCGCGGGAGGCGCCCACGGCGGCGCCGAGGGAGTCGGCGAGCGCCTCGATGAGGGCGAAGTGCTCGGCGCCGCCGACACCGCGCCCGCCGGAGACGACGATCGCGGCCTCGGTGAGCTCGGGCCGTCCCGTGGCGGCGCGGGGGCTGCGCGAGACGACGCTGGTGCCGGTGGCCAGCGGGCCGAAGCCGACCTCCAGGGGCTCGACGGTGCCGGCGGCCGGTGCGGCCTCCGGAGAGGTCGCGTTGGGCTTCACGGTGATCACCGGAACGCCCTTGGTGACGCGCGAGGTGGTGGTGAACGAGGCCGCGAACACGGACTGGGTGGCCACCGGTCCGTCCTCGCCCGCCGCCACGTCGACGGCGCCGGTGATGATGCCGGAGCCGAGGCGGACGGCGAGGCGGCCGGCGATCTCCGTCGCCGCGGCGGACGCGGTGAGCAGCACCGCCGCCGGGGAGACGGCCTTGACGGCGGCCTGGAGGGCGTCGACGTGGGGCACCACGAGGTGGTCGGCGAACTCGGGCGCGTCGGCGGCGAGGACGCGGCTCGCGCCGTGCTCGGCGAGCACGGGGGCCGCGGCGTCGACGCCGGCGCCGAGGTAGACGGCGACCGGGTCACCGAGCCGGCGGGCGAGGGTCAGCAGCTCCAGGGTGGGCTTGCGGACGTCTCCGTCCACGTGGTCGACGTAAACGAGGACTTCAGCCATGGGTTCGCGCTCCTGCGGGACGAGTCGGAAGGGAGGGTCGGTCGGGTGCGGGTCAGACGAACTTGTGTTCCGCGAGGAAGGCGGCGAGCTTCTGGGCACCCTCGCCCTCGTCGGTGACGATCTCGCCCGCGGTGCGCGGCGGGCGCTCCGTGGCGGAGACCACGGCGGTGTGCGCGCCGGCCAGCCCGACCTCGTCCTCCTCGATGTCGAGGTCGGAGAGGTCCAGCGTGGTCACCGGCTTCTTCTTGGCCGCCATGATCTGCTTGAAGGAGGGGTAACGCGCTTCCCCCGACTGGTCGGTGACGGAGATGACGGCCGGCAGTTCGGCGCGCAGCCGCTCGCTGGCGACGTCGCCGTCGCGGCGCCCGGTGACGGCGCCGTCGGCCACGGCGAGCTCGCTGAGCGACGTGACCTGCGGGACGCCGAGCCGCTCGGCGAGCATGGCGGGCAGGACGCCCATCCCGCCGTCCGTCGAGGCCATGCCGCAGATCACCAGGTCGTACCCGACGTGCTCGACGGCCCTGGCCAGCACGAGGGAGGTGCCCAGCGCGTCGGTGCCGTGCAGCGCGTCGTCCTCGACGTGGACGGCCTTGTCCGCGCCCATGCGCAGGGCCTTGCGCAGGGCCTCCTCCGCGTCCTCGGGGCCGATGGTCAGGGCGGTCACCTCGACGTCGTCGTCGCTCTCCTCGGCGATGCGCAGCGCCTGCTCCACGGCGTACTCGTCGAGCTCCGACAGCAGACCGTCCACCGACTCGCGGTCGGTGGTCAGGTCCTCCGTGAAGCGCCGTTCGCCGGTGGCGTCGGGCACGTACTTGACACAGACAACGATCCTCAGGCTCACGCCGGCTCTCCTCGATCGGCCCGGTTCCTTGGTTGGCTTGCTTGCCACCATGTTAGTTACTCGTCAGTACATCCAGGCACCCAGGGTATGCCCGGTGACAAGAATGTCCTACTGTGACGTTTCCTACGTCGCCGGCGGTGGATCATTAGCGGAGGAGACGGGCGGAACGGGGGCGTCCCCGACGTCCAGGGCCACGCCGAGCGCGGCGACGACGTCGGCCAGCCGGGGCTGACCCGCGGCCCGCCGCACCAGCCGCCCCGCGGCGTCCAGCACCAGCACCGTCGGCGTGCGGGTGATTCGCAGCGCGCGCACCAGGTCGGGGCGGGCGGCGGCGTCGACCTCCACGTGCGTCACGCCCTCCACCATCCCCGCGGCCCTGGCCAGGACCCGCCGCGTGGCCCGGCAGGGCTGGCAGAAGGCCGACGAGACCTGGAGGAGCGTGGCCCGCTCCCCGAGTGAGGGGATGCCGAGCGAGGCCGCCGTCAGGCGCGTCGGGGAGGGGTCCTGGCCGGTCACGTCGGTCCTCAGCGGCCCATCTCCTCGCGCAGCGCCGCCAGGAAGCCGTCCACGTCGTCCTCGGTGGTGTCGAAGGAGCACATCCACCGCACCTCGCCGCGCGCCGCGTCCCAGTCGTAGAACCGGTACCGCTTGCGCAGCCGGTCGGCCGCCTCGCGCGGCAGCCGGGCGAAGACGGCGTTGGCCTGCACCGGGTAGCTGATGGTGACGCCCTCCACGGCGGCCACGCCCGCCGCGAGCCGGGCGGCCATGGCGTTGGCGTGCTCGGCGCCGCGGCGCCACAGCCCGTCGGCCAGCAGCGCCTCGAACTGCACGGAGACGAAGCGCATCTTCGAGGCCAGCTGCATCGACAGCTTCCGCAGGTGCGGCATCCGCGTGACGCGACCGGGGTCGAGGACGACGACGGCCTCGCCGTAGAGCATGCCGTTCTTCGTGCCGCCGAAGGAGAGCACGTCCACCCCGACGTCGGTGGTGAGGGCGGCGAGCGGCAGGTCCAGCGCCGCGGCGGCGTTGGCCAGGCGGGCGCCGTCGAGGTGGACGGCCATGCCCCGCTCGTGGGCGTGCTCGGCCAGCGCCCGGATCTCGTCCGGGGTGTAGCAGGTGCCCAGCTCGGTGCTCTGGGTGAGGGAGACCACCTGGGGCGTGGCGCGGTGCTCGTCGTCGAAGCCGAAGGCCTGGCGGTCGACGAGCTCGGGGGTGAGCTTGCCGTCGGGGGTCGGCACGGTGAGGAGCTTCAGGCCGGCGACGCGCTCGGGGGCGCCGCACTCGTCGGTGTGGATGTGGGCGGTGTCGGTGGTGACGACGGCCCCCCAGCGGTCGGTGAGGGCCTGGAGGCCGACGACGTTGGCGCCCGTGCCGTTGAACACCGGATAGACCTCGGCGCGGGGGCCGAAGTGCGCGCGGAAGACCTCGGCGAGGTGGGCGGTGTAGTCGTCCGCGCCGTAGGCGGGCTGGTGGCCGCCGTTCGCCAGGGCGAGGGCGGCCAGGAGCTCCGGGTGGACCCCGGCGTAGTTGTCGCTGGCGAAGCCGCGGACGGTGGGGTCGTGGCGACGCCGGGCGGCGGTGGTGGGCGCGGCCGTCGGGGACGGCGCGGGTGTCGTGGGCGTCGTGGGGGTCATGGCTGGGGTGTGAGCCACTGGCGGGTTCCGTTCACTTCCTCGGTCGGCTGGCTCCACAGCTGGCAGATGCTCGTCGCCAGCTCCGTGACGTCGGTGAAGCCGGCGAACCTGGCGCCGGGCCGCTGGGCGCGCAGCGCCTCGTGGACCAGTGCCTTGACGATCAGGACGGTGGCGGCGGCGGCCGGCGGGCCGTCGGGGACCGCCTTGCGGAAGCCGTCGGCCAGGGCGAGGGTCCACGCCTCGGCGGCGGCCTTGGCGGCGGCGTACGCGGCGTTGCCCGCGGTGGGCTTGCTGGCGCCGGCCGCGCTGACGAGGACGAAGCGGCCGTTGCCGCTGCGGGCCAGCGGGCCCTCGAAGGCGAGGGAGGTGTGCTGCACGGTCCGCACCAGCAGGTCGTGCAGGAGCTCCCAGTCGGCCAGGTCGGTCTCGGCGAAGGTGGCGGAGCCGCGCCAGCCGCCCACGAGGTGGACCAGGCCGTCGACCCGACCGAACTCCTTCTCGATCTTGGCCGCCCACTCCCGCGCCGCGGCCAGGTGGAGGAGGTCGACCGTGTCGCCCGTGACGGTGGCGCCGCCGTGGGCGAAGCGCGCCGCGTCCACGCCCAGGGCCAGACGCTCGGCGTCGGCGTCGGCGGCGACCACCACGGCGCCGGCCTCGGCCAGACGCAGCAGCGTGGCGTGCCCGGCGGGGCCTCCCGCGCCGGCCACCGCAACGACGGCTCCCTCCAGGGGGCCGCCGTCCCCGCCGCCGTGGGGATCAGAGCTGGGTGTCATCGTCGCCACCTCCTGCGTAAGGCCTCGCGTGGTTCGCGTGGGCGCGCGCGGTACGCGCGCATGGGTCCATGATGCCGCGACGTGTGGGGGTGGTGGGGATCAGGCGGCCTGGGGGGTGGGGGTGGGCGTGGAGGTGGCGGCGGTGATGCCGCGGGTGGAGGCGATCACCCGCCGCAGCTTCCGTGCCAGCGCCTCGTAGAACAGGCTCAGGGGGAACTCGTCGGGCAGGACGTCGTCGACGAGCTTGCGCGGCGGCAGGCTCAGGTCGAGGGCGTCGGGCCCCTTGGCCCAGGTGGAGCCGGGGTGCGGGGCGAGGTAGGTCGACACCAGCTCGTAGGCCTTGAGCCAGTGCACGATCTTCGGGCGGTCGATGCCGCGCCGGTAGAGGGTCTCGATCTCCTCGCGCAGCTGGGCGGTGACCTGGCGGGC
Organism: Streptomyces sp. 4N509B; assembly: GCF_052245655.1. Lineage (NCBI taxonomy): Bacteria > Bacillati > Actinomycetota > Actinomycetes > Kitasatosporales > Streptomycetaceae > Streptomyces > Streptomyces sp. 4N509B. The sequence continues at coordinate 159,266 of NZ_JBQQBZ010000010.1, read as the reverse complement.
GCGCTCCCAGTCGAGGGTGAGGGTGTTGTCCCGCCAGCGCAGGGCGTCGTGCTGGTGGAGGTAGGCGAACAGGAGCTGCCCGCCCAGGCCGTCGTAGTTCCTGACCCGCTCACCGGTGACGGGGAAGCGGAAGAGCCGCTCCAGCAGGACGGCGTACTGCACGTCGCGCCCCTGCGGGTACCCGTCGTCGGCGAGCCGGCCGGCCTCGTGGAAGGCGGTCAGGTCGCAGCGCAGCTCCTCCAGGCCGTACATCCAGAACGGCTGCCGCTGCTTGATCATGAACGGGTCGAACGGCAGGTCGCCGTGGCTGTGGGTCCGGTCGTGGACCATGTCCCACAGGGCGAAGGTCTCCTGGCAGCGGCGGGGGTCCGCCAGCAGCTCGCGGGCGTCGTCGGGGAGGGTGAGCCGGGTGACCTCGCACGCGGCGGTGACGACGCGGCGGAAGCGGGCGGCCTCGCGGTCGCAGAAGATGCCGCCCCAGCTGAAGCGCTCGGGGGCCTCGCGCACGGCGATGGTCTCGGGGAAGAGGACGGCGGAGTGGGTGTCGTAGCCCGCGGTGAAGTCCTCGAAGGTGATGGCGAGGAACATCGGGTTGTCGTAGCGGGTGCGCTCCAGCTCGGCCAGCCAGTCCGGCCAGACGACGCGCAGCACCAGGGCCTCCAGGTTGCGGTCGGGGTTGCCGTTCTGCGTGTACATGGGGAAGACGACGAGGTGCTCGCGGCCGTCCGCGCGGCCGGCGGCGGGCTGGAACGCCAGCAGCGAGTCGAGGAAGTCGGGCACGGTGAACCCGGTGTCGGCCCACCGGCGCAGGTCCTTAACGAGGGCCTGGTGGTAGGCCGCGTCGTGCGGCAGCAGGGGGGACAGCTCCTCGACGGCCTCGACCACGCTGTCGATCCGCCGCGCGACCTCGCCGGGAGAGGGCGCCGACTCGGCCTGGAAGTCGATCGAGCCGTCGGGCGACTGGGCCGGGCGGACGGCGGACACCGCCTCCTTCAGGCGAGCCCAGGCCGGGTGGTCCACGAGGCGTCCCGCCGGCTGGGCGGCCGGGGCCTCACTCCGCAGGGTCGACGCAAAAGCTTCCGTCATGATCCGCCTCCACAGGATTTCCTTGCGCTCTCTCACGGTATATGGCGGACTTTCTTCGATCAACCGGGCGTGCAGGGGCCGTGAGATCCTTGCGCCATGGCGATGCTGACCGTGGGACACCGTGGACTGATGGGCGTGGAACCGGAGAACACCCTGCGGTCCTTCCGCCGCGCCGACCACGCCGGCCTGGACGTCATCGAGCTCGACCTGCACCTGAGCCGGGACGGCGAGCTCGTCGTGATGCACGACGCCGACGTCGACCGCACCACCGACGGCACCGGGCAGGTGGCCGAGCTGACGCTGGCGGAGCTGCGCGCGCTCGACGCCGGTCTCGGGGAGCGGGTGCCGCTGTTCACCGAGGTCGTCGAGGCGGTGGGGGCGCCCCTTCAGGCGGAGATCAAGGACCGGGCCGCGGCCCGCGTGCTGGCAGACGTCATCCGGCGGCGTGGGCTGGAGCGGCGGGTCACCGTCATCTCCTTCCACGACGAGGCGCTGAGCGAGACCCGCGCGCTGCTGCCGGAGGTGGCCGTCGGGCTCGTCACCGGGCAGTCCACGCCGACCGCGCCCCAGCGGGCCGCGGAGCTCGGCGCCACGCTCGTCTCCTGCGAGCTCCCGCAGCTGGGGCAGGACGTCGTGGACCGGTGCCGCGAGGCCGGGGTGAGGGTGCTGGCGTGGACGGTGAACACCGACGCCGAACTGGACCGCGCCCGCGAGCTGGGCCTGGACGGGGTGGTGACCGACCTGCCGGAGATCGTGGCGGCGGTCAGGGCAGGGGCTTGACCAGCAGCTCGAACTCCAGGTCCGGGCGGCGCGGCACGCCGAAGCGCTCGTCTCCGTAGGGGAACGGGGTGCGCTCGCCGGTGCGGGCGTAGCCACGGCGCTCGTACCAGGCGATCAGCTCGTGCCGCACGCTGAGCACGGTCATCCGCATCCGCCGGGCGCCGAAGTCCTCGTGGGCGCGGCGCTCAGCCTCGGCCAGCACGAGGCCGCCCAGGCCGCCGCCCTGCTCGGTGGGGCGGACGGCGAACATCCCGAAGTAGGCCGCGCGCCGCTCGGGCGGGCCGTCGGCCTCGCCGCGCCGCTCGATCTGGCAGCAGGCGACGAGCTCGTCGTCGCGCTCGGCGATCACCAGCTGGCTGTCGGGTGAGCGGATCACGGAGAGCACCTCGTCGGTGTTCGTGCGCCGCCCGTCCAGGACGTCGGCCTCCGTGGTCCAGCCGGCGCGGCTGGACTCGCCGCGGTAGGCGGAGTCCACGAGCGCGACGAGGGCGGGGACGTCGCTCGTCGTCGCCGTGCGGAAACGCACCCGTGGACGCGTCGACCCCGCACCGTCCACCGGCCCCGTTCCCTCCGCCCCTCGCGTCACGCCCGTCGTCACGCGAGGCATCGTAACGCGCGGTGCGCCGCGACGGCGGGCGGCCGCCGGGCGCCGACCCGGCCCGGCCCGCGGGGGCCGTGTCGGGGGTGGGATCTACGCTTGTGGTCATGGCGATCGCCCTGACTCTGCTGGTGCTGGCCGGGCTCACCGCGGTGGGCGCCCCGCGCCTGCTCAACCGCGGCAGCTGGCCGCTGCGCGAGCCCGTTCTCGCCCTGTGGGTGTGGCAGTGCGTCGTGGCGGCGGTGCTGCTGTGCTGCGTGCTCGCGATGGCCCTGTCGGGCTCGGCCGCCTGGGGCGAGGTGCGCGGTCAGCTGTTCGCCCCCGCGCCGAGCCACGTCGTGGAGGCGTACGCGCTGCCCGCCGACGGGCAGCGGTGGGCGGCCTCGCTGGCGCTGGTGCTGGCCTGCGGCGGGCTGTGGACCGCGGTGATGCTCACCCGCGAGGTGCGGGAGGCGCGGGCGCTGCGGCGGCGGCGCAGGGTCGCGCTGCTGGCGAGGGCGCCGCGGCTGCCCGGCGAGGAGACCGAGCCCGGGGACCGGCTGGTGGTGCTGGAGTCACCGCGGTCCGACGCCTGGCTGCTGCCGGGCCCCTCCCCCCGCCTGGTGATCACCACCTCCGCGCTGCGGCGGCTGACCAGCCGGCAGCTGGACGCGGTCATCGCCCACGAGCAGGGTCACGTCAGGGCCCGCCACCACTGGCTGCTGTACTGCGCGGGCGCCCTGGCCAGGGGTTTTCCCGGTGTTCCCGTCTTCGCGGCCTTCCAGGAGCAGGTGCACCGGCTGACGGAGCTCGCGGCCGACGACGCCGCCTCGCGCCGTTTCGGCCGGGTGACCACCGCTCTGGCCCTGGTCGGACTGAACGAGGACCGCGGCCCCGTCAGCTGCCCCGACGACCCGGCGGCGGCACCCCACGGGGCCGAGGTGCCGCAGCGCGTGAGTCGGCTGCTCACGCCGGCCGCGCGGCTGGCGCCCGCCCGGCGCCTGCGCTGGACCGCGGCGGCGGCGGTGCTGCCCGTGGTCCCGCTGCTGGTGGCGTTCGCGCCGGGGCTCTCGGCGCTGGGCGGCGTGCGGTAGGAGAGGCGCCCGGGGAGCGGCGAGCGCGCGGCGGGCACGCGTCCGCGAGGGGCCTCGGTGGCGTGGCGGCTGTTCCGCCCGGCAGGATCGGGTGCATGACGATCGCGGGAGTGCTCTTCGACTTCTCCGGGACGCTGATGCGGATCGAGTCGCCCCTGTCCTGGCTGCGGACCGTCCTCGCCCGGGCGGGAGCCGAGCTGCCCGAGGAGGAGGTCGAGCGGCTGGCCGCCGCGCTGGCGCGGGCCGGGGCCCTGCCCGGCGGCCCGCAGCCCAGGTCCCTTCCCCCGGAGCTCGCCGCGCTGTGGCGGGAGCGGGACCGTGACGCGGCCCGGCACCGGGCCCTCTACACGGGCCTGGCACGCCAGGTCGCGCTGCCCGACCCGTCCTGGTATGACGCCCTGTACGACCGGCACCGGGAGCCGGCCGCCTGGCTGCCCTACCCGGACGCCCCGGCCGTGCTGCGGGCCCTGTCGGAGCGCGGCGTCCCCGTCGCCGTGGTCAGCAACATCGGCTGGGACCTGCGCCCGGTGTTCGAGGCCCACGGCCTGGACGCCTACGTGGACGCGTACGTGCTGTCCTACGAGCACGGCGTGCAGAAACCCGATCCCCGACTCTTCGCCACGGCGTGCGAGGCGCTCGGCCTGACGTCGCCGTCCGAGGCGTTGATGGTCGGGGACGACGCCGACGCCGACGGTGGGGCGGCGGCGCTGGGATGCGCCGTCCGCCTGGTGGAGCACCTGCCGGTGACGGAGCGGACCGACGGGCTGCGTCCGGTGCTCGACCTGGTGGGCTGACACGGCGGCCCGGCCGAGGGCGCCGGTCGCGTGGGACCGGCCGGCGGGTCCGGCGGGTGAGGGCCTCGAGAAGGGGGGCGGACCGGCGCCGCGGCGCGGTGACCAGGGAGGATGGGGAGCGACCCGGGGGCGGCCCGGGGGACGGACCTGGGGGATGAACGACGACGCCGGCGCGGCGCCGGCCTCGGGCGGTCCCCCGCTCCGCCCGAAACCGGCACCGCGCCGGCACACACCTCCGGCCAGGCCGGGGTGAGCTTCACGAAGCCGCACTGAGTATATTGGCTCTCAGCCAGTCAACGCGGGAGTCCAGGATGTCCCCTCGCAGCGCATCCGTCAATGAAGAGCTGCGACGGCGCTCGCGTATCCGGTTGCTGGAGGCCACGGTCGAGCTCGTCTCCGAGCGGGGGTACGAGGCCACCACCCTGGCCGACATCGCGGAGCGGGCGGGTTCCGCACGCGGGCTGATCTCGTACTACTTTCCCGGGAAACGGCAGTTGTTCCAGTCGGCCGTCCACCGAGTGATGCACCTCACTCTCGCCGCCGCCCTCGAACGGGAGCCGCAGCCGTCGGGCCCCGACGCCGGTGACGAGCTGCTCGCCCGGGCGATCGACGCGATCCTTGGCCTGGCCAGGGACCGGCCGGTGCTGATGCGGGCGCACATGGCGAGGCTGTTGCAGGACGAGGGGTTCATCCGGTGCTCCGAGCAGCAGCGGCTGGCCGCCCTGCTGAGGGAGACGGTGACGCGCTACGGGTCGGACGACCCCGACACCGACTACCCGCTGCTGCGGGCCCTGCTGATGGGCGCGGTGGTCGCCCAGCTGCTGCCGGGCGCGCCCATGCCGCTGTCCCGGCTGCGGGCGGAGCTGTTCGCGCGCTACGAGCTGCCGTGGGAGCGGGGGTACCCGCCCGGCCCGGCCCCCGCCCCGGCGTCCCGCGGCGCCTGACGACCGCCGCCACCGACGACCGACGACCGCGGCGGCGGTGCGTTCAGGCCGTCGGGAGCCAGTCGACGTGCCCCGCCAGCAGCGCGTAGCCGACGAACGCCACGATGTCGATCAGCGCGTGGGCCACGACCAGGGGCATGACCCTCCCCCACCGCCGGTAGAGCCACACGAAGATCACGCCCATCGCCATGTTCCCGAAGAAGCCGCCGACGCCCTGGTAGAGGTGGTAGCAGCCGCGCAGCGTCGAACTGGCCAGCAGGACCTTCCCCGGTCCCCAGCCCAGCTGGTCGAGCCGTCGCACCAGGTACCCGACGACGATGACCTCCTCCACGACGGAGTTCTGCAGGGCGGAGGCGATCAGCACGGGGAACTTCCACCACACCTCCGGCAGGGACTCGGGGACCACCGTGAGGTTGGCACCCGCGGCGTGGGCTCCCAGGTAGAGCAGGAGCCCGCTGCCGCCGATCCCGGCCGCGACCAGCGCGCCCCAGCCCAGGTCGAAGCGGGGGCGGCGCAGGTCGAACCCGATGACGGCGAGACCCGGGGCGGGCGGCCCCGGCCGTTCGCGCACCAGGAAGTGGGCGACGAGCAGGACCGGCACCAGCGCGGTCGTGATGTCGAACAGCTGCCAGGCCAGGTCCAGCCAGGGCCGGCCGGGCGCGTTGGAGCTGTTGAGGGTCGCGGCCTGGTCGGCCAGGCCGCCCGGACGGGTGACGGATCCCGAGAAGTGGATCAGCGCGGCCACGGCGCTGGCGCCCAGCGAGAGGCCCAGCACGAGCAGCAGTTCGCGGCGCAGCACGCTGCGCGGCGGCGTCACCGGGGGCGGGGGCGGCGCGGGGGCCGCCTGGTCCTGGTCGGACGTGAGCCGCACGGTGCCTTCCCTCCGTTCGCTTCGTCCCGGGGTGCCCGGGGTCGCCCGGGTCCGGGCGGGTCCGGCGGGGCGGGGCGGCGCGGGCCGTGCGGGCGGCTGCCCGCCGTCACGACCGCCCGGTCGGCCAGGTGTGCACGGGCGCGTCCGTGCGCGCCAGTGCGCCGTACCGTGCGACGAGCCGCCGCAGGGCCGTGGCCCGGTCCGCTCCGCCGGCCACCTCGCGGTGGTAGACCCGAGTCTGCCAGGCCGCTCCGGTGACGCGACGCCGGCACCGCTCCTCGATCACGGACAGGTAGTGGTCGCGGTCGGCGGGGGCGACGCCGTGGGCGTCGAGGCCGGCGGCGGCCAGCGGCAGCAGTTCCTCGCGGATGAGGCGGACGGCGGGTGTCCGGCGCGTGCCCGCACCCGCGTCGGCGGGATCGGGCCAGGTCAGCTCGGCGTCCAGGCCGTGGCGGCAGGCGTCGCGGAAGTTCCGCTCGGCGGCGGCGAACGGCAGGCGCCGCCAGACGGGGTCGGCCTGGTCGGCCAGCGAACGCACCAGGCCGTAGTAGAAGGCGGCGTTCGCCACCGTGTCGGTGACGGTCGGCCCGGTGGAGAGCACCCGGTTCTCCACCCGCAGGTGGGGGACGCCGTCCGCCACCGCGTACACCGGCCGGTTCCAGCGGTAGATGGTGCCGTTGTGCAGGGACAGCTCCGACAGCCGCGGCACGCCGCCGGCGTCGAGGACGGCGATCGGGTCCTCGTCGTCGCACATCGGCAGCAGCGCCGGGAAGTACCGGAGGTTCTCCTCGAACAGGGTCGCGACGGAGGTGATCCAGCGTTCGCCGAACCAGGTGCGTGGCCGGACGCCCTGGGCGGCGATCTCGGGCGGTCGGCTGTCGATGGCCTGGAGGAAGAACGGGGGCCGGGACTCGTGCCACAGTTCGCGGCCGAACACGAACGGGGCGTTGGCGCCGACCGCCACCTGGACGGCGGCCGCGGCCTGGGCGGCGTTCCACGTCGCGGCGAAACGTTCCGGCGTGGCCTGGAGGTGGAGTTGCACCGAGGTGCAGACGGACTCGGCCGCGATGGAGTCGAAGGCGACGCCGGAGAGGGTCTCCGTGCCCGCGATGTCGAGGGCGATCCGCTCGCCGCGCGCGGCCATGATCTGGTCGTTGAGCAGCAGGTAGCGGTCGACGCGGGAGAACGTGTCCGGCACCATCTCGTGCTCGGTGATGGTCGGAAGAACCCCTATCATCACGATCTGGGCGCCGCATTCCTCGGCCATTCGGTTCGCGTATCCGAGCGCGACGCGCAACTCTTCGGCCAGATCGTCGAACACGCGACCGGAGAGTCGGCGGGGGGCGACGTTGAGTTCGAGCGTGAATTTACCCAGCTCGGTCTGGAAATCGCCGGTCGCCATTCGCGAGAGCACCTGCTCGTTGACCATTCTCGGAGCACCCTCGACATCGGCCAGATTCAGTTCCATCTCGATGCCGACGAGATCACGTGGACGGTCGAAACGCCCCTCGGCGAGGAGGCGGTCCAGTGCTTCGCGGCCCGCGTGCAGCCGTGTTCTGAAGCGTTCCCTGTCTCTCAGGTCGAACTGGTCGGCGACGACCTTCGCCCCCATGAGAACCACCTCCCGTGTCACACCCCTACAGCATGCTCCGTTTGATCATGCCCACGTCAGAGCGCAGGTAACACGCCTCCGTGCTGCCCGTGGCATATACCAGAGGAAAGCCTTCCGGAGCGCGCGGCTCAATTTCTTCTTGCCGAAACCTCTCTGGTCATGTATTGGAAACATAACGCCACCTCGACTGCTATACGATTCGCGACGGCGTGTCTCCTACAGAAGAGGCGACCTACTCCTTAAGCGAGAGGCGACCCATCATGCCCCTGGAAATCCCCCCGGCCCCAGCTGCCGCAGAGCGCAGCATCCGTGCCGCCCTCCATCCGACAACCGCGCATTCACCCCACCCGCTGCACCTGAATCGGGCGGCGCTCACCCCGGCTCTGCCGCTCCCCGTCCACCAGCTCATGCCGGCGGTCTCCCCCGAGGGACCGCCGCACAGCCGGCTCACCGGCTGGCGCTTTCTGCTGCGCAGCGACGGCCAGGCCGTCGGCGCCGCGGAGACGATGCTGACCGCGGACGGATGGGCGTTCTCCCACTTCCTGGAAGGCCCTTACATCTCCTCCTCCGAGCGCGCGGTGGGCCACGCCGAACTGCTCGCGGAGCCGTACCAGCCGCGTCTGCTGTCCGTTCCGGAGCTGTACATGCTGACGCTGTGGCTCCACGTGGACATCGACGCCGACCCGGCCGAGGGCAGCCCAGGACCCCGGGACCTGCTGGTGCCGCTGGCACCGGCGCCCCCGGGCATCGCGGCCGACCGGGCGATCAGCACCGCGGAGCTGGTCACGCTGCTGACGGCCCGGCTGACGCCGGCCTGATCCGGCCGCGGTCACAGGCGACGTCAGCCGCACGCCGCCCCGGGCCGGCCCGCAACGGCGCGGGACCGGCCCCGGGGTTCGAAGAAGGGAGAAGGGCCCCAGGGCCCGCCCCGGCGGCGTCACGGGCTCACGTCGTCACGAGAGCGTCACCGGCGTCGCGGGGCCCGCGCCGTCACGCCTCCTCCATGGCCTCCACCGGGGGGCAGGAGCAGAACAGGTTGCGGTCGCCGTAGGCGCCGTCGATGCGCCGGACCGGCGGCCAGTACTTGTCCCGGGCCGAGGTGCCCGCCGGGAAGACCGCCTCGCGCCGGCTGTAGGGGTGGGGCCACTCCCCCGCCAACTGCTCGGCGGTGTGAGGTGCGTTCGCCAGCGGGTTGTCCTCTCCGGGCCACTCCCCCGTCGCGACGCGCTCGATCTCCCCACGGATCGCGATCATCGCGTCGCAGAACCGGTCGAGCTCGGCCAGGTCCTCGCTCTCGGTCGGCTCGACCATCAGCGTCCCGGGCACCGGGAAGGACATCGTCGGGGCGTGGAAGCCGTAGTCGATCAGCCGCTTGGCGACGTCGTCGATGCTGACGCCGCTGGCCCTGGTCAGGGGACGGATGTCGATGATGCACTCGTGCGCCACCAGGCCGTCCGGGCCGGTGTACAGCACCGGATAGTGCGGTTCGAGCCGCCGGGCGACGTAGTTGGCGGCCAGCACGGCGTGCTGGGTGGCCTGACGGAGCCCCTCCGCTCCCATCAGCCGGACGTAGGCCCAGGAGATGGGCAGGATGCCGGCGGAGCCCCAGGGGGCGGCGGAGACCGGCCCCACCTCCCCCGAGGCCGGTCCGGCCGCGGGCTGGAGCGGGTGGCTCGGCAGGTACGGGGCCAGGTGGGCGCGGACGGCCACCGGGCCGACTCCGGGGCCACCGCCGCCGTGCGGGATGCAGAAGGTCTTGTGGAGGTTCAGGTGGGAGACGTCCGCGCCGAAGCGGCCGGGCTGGGCGAGGCCCACCAGGGCGTTGAGGTTGGCTCCGTCCACGTAGACCTGGCCGCCGGCGTCGTGCACCGCGGCGCAGACCTCGGCGATGTCCGCCTCGAACACGCCGTGGGTCGAGGGGTAGGTGACCATGAGCACGGCGAGCTCGTCGCGGTGCTTGTCGATCTTGGCCCGCAGGTCGTCGGCGTCTATGTCACCGTTCTCGCCGGTCGCGACCACGACGACCCGCATGCCGGCCATCACGGCGCTGGCCGCGTTGGTGCCGTGCGCGGAGGACGGGATCAGGCAGACCGTGCGCTGCGCCTGGCCCCGGGCCCGGTGGTGGGCGCGGACCGCCAGCAGGCCGGCGAGCTCCCCCTGGGAGCCCGCGTTGGGCTGGAGGGAGACCGCGTCGTACCCGGTGACCACCGCGAGCTGCTCCTCCAGCTCCCGGATGAGGGCCAGGAACCCCTCGGCTTGGTCCAGCGGCGCGAAGGGGTGCAGGCCGGCGAACTCCGGCCACGTCACCGCCTCCATCTCGGCCGCCGCGTTGAGCTTCATGGTGCACGAGCCCAGCGGGATCATGCCGCGGTCCAGCGCGTAGTCCCGGTCGGCCAGCCGCCGCAGGTAGCGCATCATCGCGGTCTCCGAGCGGTGGTCGTGGAAGACCGGGTGGGTGAGGTAGTCGTCGCCGCGCAGCAGGGGCTCCGGCAGCGCGTCGGGGGTGGCGGCGTCGAGTGCGGCGACGTCGGCGTCCTGCCCGGTGGGCCCGGCCACGCCGAACGCGGACCAGACGGCCGCCAGGTGCGCGGTGGTGGTGGTCTCGTCGCAGGAGACGCCGACGTGGTCGGCGTCGGTCAGCCGCAGGTTGACGCCGGCCTCGCGGGCGGCCTCCACCACCCGTTCGGCCCTGCCGGGCACCCGGACGGTGAGGGTGTCGAAGAAGGCGCCGTGCACCACCTCGACCCCGCCGGCCGCGAGGCCCGCCGCGAGCACGGCGGCGTGCCGGTGGGTGCGGCGGGCGATCGCCGCGAGCCCGTCGGGCCCGTGGTAGACGGCGTACATGCCGGCCATCACGGCCAGCAGCACCTGGGCGGTGCAGATGTTGCTGGTGGCCTTCTCGCGCCGGATGTGCTGTTCACGGGTCTGGAGGGCGAGCCGGTGGGCGGGGGCTCCCGCGGCGTCGCGCGAGACGCCGACCAGGCGGCCCGGGAGCGAACGGGCGTAGCTCTCGCGGACCGCCATGAAGCCGGCGTGGGGTCCGCCGAAGCCCAGCGGGACGCCGAAGCGCTGGCTGGAGCCGACGGCGATGTCGGCGCCGAGGGAGCCCGGCGAGGCGAGCAGGGCGAGGGCCAGGAGGTCGGTGGCGAGGGTGACGACCGCGCCGAGCTCGTGGGCCCGCTCGATGACGGGGCGGGGGTCGCGCAGGGCGCCTGAGGCCCCCGGGTACTGCAGCAGCACGCCGAAGACGCCGCGGGCGGCCACCTCCTCGGGAACGCCGTCGGAGAGGTCGGCGACGACCACGTCGACGCCGACGGGCTCGGCCCGGGTCCGCACCACGGCGATGGTCTGCGGCAGGCAGTCGGCGTCGACGAGGAAGACGCCGCCGGCGGCCTTCGTGACGCGGCGGGCCAGGGCCATGGCCTCGGCCGCCGCGGTGGCCTCGTCGAGCAGCGAGGCGCCCGCCGTGGGCAGGCCGGTCAGGTCGGCCACCATGGTCTGGAAGTTCAGCAGCGCCTCCAGCCGGCCCTGGGAGATCTCCGGCTGGTAGGGCGTGTACGCCGTGTACCAGGCGGGATTCTCCAGAACGTTGCGCTGGATGACGGGCGGGGTGACCGTGCCGTGGTACCCGAGGCCGATCATGGGCTGCAGGAGCGTGTTGCGGGCCGCGAGCGCGCGCAGTTCGGCGAGAACCTCGGCCTCGCTGCGGGCGGGGGGAAGACCAAGCCGTCGCGTCGTCGCGATCGCCGCGGGCACGGCGGCGGCCGACAGCTCGTCCAGGGAGCCGTAGCCGAGGTGGGCGAGCATCTTGGCGCGCGCCTGGTCGTCGGGCCCTATGTGGCGGGCGGCGAAGGGGGTGTCCTCGCCGAGGGTGGTGGGCGGGGTCGGTTCGGCGGTCATCTGCGGAAGGCTCCTCCCGGTCACGGGCCACCTGGGGTGCCGGGGCACGGTGCCCCGGGGGCCTCCCCATCTGTCGTGTGACCTGAGAGCTTCGCCGGGGCGCGTGCTGCGCGGCGGCTTGCACCGTCGGTGAGGACGGGTGCCGCGGCGTGGGCCGGGGTCCGCCCTGCTTTCCAGAGTGGTCTGCCCGTGCGGTACGGGGGCCTGAGAGATTCCGGGGAGGAGTTGCTCCTTCGGCGCCTCCGGTCTGCCGGCCGGAGGACTCTCCCGCACGAGGTGGTCAACCGTTTCCGAGACTACCAGCGCCCCGGGTCGCCCACGTTTCGTCGTTCGACTGGCCTCGACACCGGTTGTGTTCTTTCAATAGAAGGAGGAGTGGGGGTGTCACTGGCCGTGGCGAGGGCTGGAGGAGATTCGTGCAGACCGACATCGACCCACGCAGTCTCATCGGGTGCAAGGCGTTCGACCGCAACGGCAGCAAGATCGGCACGGTGGACGAGGTGTACCTGGACGACGCCACCGGCGCGCCGGAGTGGGCCGCCGTGCGCACCGGGCTGTTCAGCCGGGACGCCTTCGTGCCGCTGGAACCGAGCGAGGTGGTGGACGACGCGCTGCGCGTGCCGTTCGAGCGCTCTGTGATCCGTCAGGCCCCGGACTTCGGGGTGGGGCGGCACCTCTCGCCCGAGCAGGAGCTGCAGCTGTACCACCACTACGGGATCGACGTGCCCCGGTCCGGCGGTCCGGACGCGGTCACCTCGCCCGAGACGCCCGAGGAGAGCTGAGGGGCCCCCTCGCGTGCTCCCCGAGGGGTCGGGCAGCCCGTCCTGCGGCGCCCTGCGGCGTCGCGGGCCGTCGGGCGGGACGGGGCCCGCCGTCAGGGCCTCGGCCCCGCCACGGCCGGCGTCAGGGGCAGCGGCTCGGCCGGGGCGAGGCGGGGGTCGTCCACGGCGAAGGTGCGCACGCGTCCCGGGGGCGATCCCGGCTGTTCGAAGCGGACCGTGACCCGGCCGGCGCCGCTCCCCTGCACCCAGCCAGGACCGTACGCCTCGTGCCGGACGTCGCGGCCGGGGTACCAGCGGTGCGGCGCGTCGCCGGGCGCGGCGGTCCGGGCGGGCACCCGGGAGGGCTCGGGTCTTCGCTCCCGTTCGCCACGGCTGGCCTGGGCGAACAGGTCCTCCTGGGTGAAGTCGGCCAGACCGCTGACGCCGACGCCGAGCAGCCGGACGCCGGAGGTGGTGTCCACGGCGGCCAGCAGGCGGACGGCGGCCTCCTCGACCACCGCGGGGTCGTCGGTCGGGCCGCGCAGCGTCTCGGAGCGGGTGAGCGTGGTGAAGTCGTGCCGCCTGACCTTCAGGACGACGGTCCTGGCGGACCTGCCGGCGCCCCGGAGCCGGGAGGCGCACACCTCGGCGAGCCGGACGACCTCGGCGAGGACGCGGTCCCGGTCGGCGAGGTCGGTGTCGAAGGTGTCCTCCACGGAGATCGACTTGGCGTCCCGTTCGGCCACCACCGGGCGCTCGTCGACGCCGTTCGCCATCGCGTGGAGGCCGGCGCCGTGGGCCCTGCCGAGCAGGCGCAGCAGCTCCGCCTCCCCGGCCCGCACGGCGTCGCCGACGGTGCTGATCCCGGCGCGGCGGAGCGTCGCCTCCGTCGCGGGGCCGACGCCGGGGAGGGTCCTGATCGGGAGCGGGGCGAGCAGCTCCCGCTCGGTGCCGGGCTCGATCAGCACCAGGCCGTCGGGCTTGGCCTGCTCGGAGGCGATCTTGGCGAGCATCTTCGAGCCGGCCAGGCCGACGGAGCCCGACAGGCCGGTGACCTCGCGGATGCGCTCCCGCAGCGCCTCGCCGACCGCGCGGGCCCGGTCCGGCGTGGCCGCGTCGAGGGTGCCGGCGGCGAGGTCCACGTACGCCTCGTCCAGGCTGAGGGGCTCCACCAGCGGGGACAGCTCGGCCAGCAGGCCCATGACGGCGTCGCTGACGGTCCGGTACGCGGCGAAGCGGGGAACGAGGTACGCGGCGTGCGGGCACAGCCGCCGCGCCTGGGCCGTCGGCATCGCCGAGTGCACCCCGAAGGGGCGCGCCTCGTAGGAGGCGGTGGCCACGACGCCGCGGGGGCCGATGCCGCCGACGATGACCGGCTTTCCGCGCAGGCTCGGCTTGGCCGCCTGCTCTACGGCGGCGTAGAACGCGTCCATGTCGAGGTGGAGGATGGTGGGCTCGCTGCGCACACCTCCGATGGTGACGCAGGGGTCTGACAACGGGGGCTGTGCCGGGCGGTGCGGCGCGCCGCCGTCGGCGGCGGGACGGCCTTCAGGCGGTGCCGCGGCGACGGCGGCGGGCGAGCTCGTCCGCGGGGTGTCGCCCCGGCAGCTGCTCGCCGGTGGCGAGCTGCTCGGCGGGCAGCCGCGCCAGTGCGCTCTCGACGTCCGCCCACACGGCGCCGATGGCGATGCCGAAGACGCCGCGTCCGCCCTGGAGGAGCTCGGCGAGCTCGTCGGGGGAGGCGCAGCGGTAGACCGCCGCGCCGTCGCTCATCAGGGTGAGCCCCACGAGCTCCCGCGGCTGCGCGCCCTGGAGTGCGCGGACCGCGGTACGGATGCTCTGGAGGGAGACGCCCGCGTCCAGCAGTCGCTTGACGACCTTGAGGACGACCACGTCCCGCAGGCTGTACAGGCGCTGGCTCGTGGCGTGGGCGGGGCGGATGCTCGGCTGGACGAGGCCGGTGCGGGCCCAGTAGTCCAGCTGGCGGTAGGTGATGCCGGCGGCCTCGCAGGCGCTGGGTCCGCGGTAGCCCAGCTGCTCGGGGGTGCCGCGGCCCTGCTGGGCGACCGACGCCCGCAGGCCGGGTTCGGGTGTCGCCCCGGGGAGTGGGGTGAGCGTGGGCGTCTCGCCCACGGCTCTGCCCTCGCCGTTACCTGTCACGCCGCCTCCGTTCACCATGTCCCGACCGCGCCCCGGCTACTCACCGGGTGTCACGGCGAGCACGCGCACGGCGTTCCTCCCACGACATGCCCACCTGACGCTAGGGATGCACACGAGGCGGGTCAACGATCGCCACGCGTGGCTACTGGCTGCTCGTGCCGAAGTCCTCGGGCGAGATCTGGTCGAGGAATTCGCGGAACCTCTCCACCTCGTCCTCCTGCTCGTCGGGGATGATGATCCCCGCGTCGTCGAGCACCGCGTCACTGCCGTAGATCGGCGTGCCCACGCGCAGCGCGAGCGCTATGGCGTCGGAGGGACGGGCGCTGACCTCGACCCCGCTGGCGAACACGAGCTCGGCATAGAAGACTCCGTCGCGCAGATCGGTGATGCGCACAGCGTCGAGCTGCTGCCCCACCGCCTCCAGCACGTTCTTGAACAGGTCGTGCGTGAGCGGTCGGGCAGGGGTCATGCCCTGCTGGGCGAACGCGATGGCGGTCGCCTCTCCCGGCCCGATCCAGATCGGGAGGTAGCGGTCGCCACCCACTTCACGGAGTAGCACGATGGGCTGGTTGTTGGGCATTTCCACCCGCACGCCCACGACGTCGAGCTGATTCACACAGCAACCCTAGGACGTGCCCGGGGCATTTGGATAGTCGAGCACCACCGGGTGGCGAAGCGACGATCCGCTGTGACGGTCACAGAGCGTATCGGCTGGCGTAGAAGACCAGACGGTACTTGCCGATCTGGACCTCGTCACCGTTGGCCAACACCACCGAGTCGATGGGCTCCCTGTTGACGTAGGTGCCGTTGAGACTGCCGACGTCACCGGCGGTGAACGTGCCGTCCGGCTGGCGACGGAACTCCACGTGACGGCGGGAGACCGTCACGTCGTCGAGGAAGATGTCGCTGTGCGGGTGCCGGCCGGCCGTGGTGAGGTCCCCGTCGAGCAGGAAACGGCTGCCCGAGTTCGGTCCGCGCCGCACGATCAGCAGCGCCGAACCGGGCGGCAGGGCGTCGACCGCCGCCTGCGCCTCGGGCGACAGGGTGGCCGTCGGGAGCTGGCCGGTGACCTCGGCGTCGTACGCCTCGAGCCCGGTGATGGAGATCGTCGAGGTGGTCTCGGAGGACCCCTCGCTCCCCGGACGCAGCGGATTCCCGCAGGAAGGGCAGAAACGGCTGGTCGCGGCGGTGCGGTGGCCGCACCGTGGGCAGGCGACCGAGCCGGTGACCGGCCGGTGCTGGCCCGTGGCGGGACCGTGGGGACCTATGCCGCCGGCCCCGGGGGCACCGGAGGGCTGGCCACCGACCTCGTCACGGAAGAGGGGCCTGCCGCCCTGCTGCGAGCCGGACGACGCTGGCGGCTCGCCATGCTGGCGGGCGCGGGCCCGTGCGGCACTGTGCACGCCGCTCTGACGCCTGCCGAACAACCGAGCGAAAAAACTCACCAGCGATCCCCTCGCAACCTACCGTCCCGCCGACCGGACGGGACGGTCCATTCTCTCTCACGGGAGGTGAGAGACGTCCTGACAACGTGCACGGCCCTCGTCCAGTTTCCCTCACGCGGCGCCCCCGGGAGCCGGTGGCCCCCGGGGGCGGCGAGATCCGGTCACGATGACGACTGAGCGTAGTCATGCTGCTCCGTCGTCCGCAAGGCGCCCACGGCGACCATCTGGAGAGTCGGCGGGCTTCGGCCCGAGCCGGTGACCCGGCTCGGGCGGGCGGGGACGCCGTGTGGGGGCGTGGTGCGGGGCCGCCGTCAGCGGTCGGCGCCGTCGACCACGGCCGACCAGGTGTCGAGCAGCTCCTGGGCCGCGGCGTCGTCGGGGCCCTCGGCCCACAGGTGCGTGACGGCCTCGGCCGGGTCGGGCAGCACCAGGACCCAACGGCCGTCGGGCTCGACGACGCGCACGCCGTCGGTGGTGTCGATCGACCGCTCCCCGGCGGCCTCGACCACGCTGCGCATCACCAGCCCCTTGACCGCCCACGGGGTGGCGACCTCCCGCCGCTGGACGTGGGCGCGGGGGATGCGGGCGTCGATCTGGCTCAGCGACAGCTGGGTGCGGGCGACCAGGCCGATCAGCCGGACGAAGGCTGCCGTGGCGTCGAAGACGGGCGAGAACTCGGGCACGATGAAGCCGCCCCGGCCGTCGCCACCGAAGACGGAGCCCTCCTTGTGGGCCACACGTGTCAGGTCGTGCGGCGAGGTGGTGGTCCACTCCACCTGCGTGCCGTGGTACGCGGCGACCTGCTCGGCGATGCGGGTCGTCGTCACCGGCAGCACGACCCGGCCGCTGCGGCGCTCGGCCGCGATCAGGTCGAGCATGACCAGCAGGGCCCGCTGGTCCTCGATGATCCGGCCCCGCTCGTCGACCAGGGCGAGCCGCTCCCCCACCGGGTCGAAGCGCACGCCGAAGGCGGCGCGGGCGCTGGAGACGATCTCCCCCAGCCGCACCAGGCCGGCGCGGCGGGTGTCGGCCGACTCGGTGGGCCGGGCCTCGTTCAGGCCCGGGTTGATCGTCAGCGCGTCGACGCCGAGACGGCCCAGCAGGCTGGGCAGCACCAGGCCGGCGCTGCCGTTGGCGGCGTCCACGACGATCTTCAGGCCGGACTCGGCGATGCCGGTGGTGTCGACGGCGCGCAGCACGGAGCCGGTGTACCCGTCGAAGACGCTCGCGGGGAAGCTGAGGTCGCCGATCTCGCCGGGGAAGGCGCGGCGGTACTCCTGCCGGGCGTAGACACGGTCGAGCTTGCGCTGGCCCGCCTGGGAGAGGTCGGCGCCGCGCTCGTCGAAGAACATGATGTCGACGGAGTCGGGGCGGCCGGTGGTGGTGCGGATCATCACTCCGCCGGCGCTGCCGCGCGCGGTCTGCTGGCGGGCGACGGGCAGGGGCACGTTCTCCAGGTCGCGGACGTCGATCGCGCTCGCCTGGAGGGCCGAGATCACGGCGCGCTTCAGCGCGCGTGCGCCCCGGGAGTGGTCTCGGGCGGTGGTGACCGTGGAGCCCTTCTTCAGGGTGGTGGCGTACGCGCTGGCGAGGCGGACGGCGAGTTCGGGGGTGATCTCGACGTTCAGGATGCCGGAGACGCCGCGGGCGCCGAAGAGCTGCGCCTGGCCGCGCGCCTCCCAGATGACGGAGGTGTTGACGAAGGCGCCGGCCTCGACGGTCTTGAAGGGGTAGACGCGGACGTTGCCCTGGACGATGGATTCCTCGCCGATGAGGCACTCGTCGCCGATGACGGCGCCGTCCTCGATGCGGGCGGCCCGCATGATGTCGGTGTTCTTGCCGATGACGCAGCCGCGGAGGTTGGTCTGCGGGCCGACGTAGACGTTGTCGTGGATCACGGCGCGGTGGAGGAAGGCGTCGGACTTGACGACGACGTTGGAGCCGATCACGGTGTGCTCGCGGACCTCGGCGCCGGCCTCGATCTTCGCGTAGTCCCCGACGTAGAGCGGACCGCGGAGCTTGGCGTCGGGGTGCACCTCGGCGCCCTCGGCGATCCAGACGCCCGGAGAGATCTCGAACCCGTCGATCTCGACGTCGACCTTGCCCTCCAGCACGTCCGCCTGGGCCTTGACGTAGCTCTCGTGGGTGCCGACGTCCTCCCAGTACCCCTCGGCGACGTACCCGAAGATGGGCTTGCCCTCCTTCATCAGGCGGGGGAAGACGTCACCCGACCAGTCCACGGGCACGCCGGCCTCGACGTAGTCGAAGACCTCGGGCTCCATGACGTAGATGCCGGTGTTCACGGTGTCGGAGAAGACCTGGCCCCAGGTGGGCTTCTCCAGGAAGCGCTCGACGCGGCCCTCGTCGTCGACGATGGTGATGCCGAACTCGAGGGGGTTGGGGACGCGGGTGAGGCAGACGGTGACCATCGCGCCGCGCTCCCGGTGGAAGCGCATCAGGTCGGTGAGGTCGAAGTCGGTGAGGGCGTCTCCCGAGATCACGAGGAAGGGCGCGTCCCGCAGGGCCTCCTCGGCGTTCTTCACACTTCCGGCCGTCCCGAGCGGCTTCTCCTCGTTGGCGTAGGTGAGGTCCATGCCGAGGTCGTCGCCGTCGCCGAAGTAGTTCTTGACGAGGGAGGCGAGAAACTGCACGGTGACGACGGTCTCGGTCAGTCCGTGCCGCTTCAGCAGCCGCAGGACGTGCTCCATGATGGGACGGTTCGCCACGGGCAGGAGCGGCTTGGGCATGCTCGCGGTCATCGGACGAAGCCGGGTGCCTTCGCCCCCAGCCATTACGACGGCCTTCATATCGGAAGTGTCCTCCTTGGGGGAGTGGACAGTCACGCCGTCTGCGCCCGTCTGGAGGGGGCTCATGGCTCTTGGTGTGGTGGCTGTCCCGGGAGGTGCCCTGGCACGCAAGGCCGGTCGCGACTCGGGACGCCAGGCCCCCGCGACGTTGCCAGGGCGAGCTCAGTCGGCCGTGGCATCCGCCGCCAGGAGTCGGCGGACCTGGACCACGTAGAGGATCCCTGCCCACCAGTACAGCGCTGTACCCCAGCCAGCGAACGCCCATCCGAAAATAGCAGCGAGTGATGCCACCCAGCCACTTCCGTCACTGAGGAGCAGCAGGGGGAAGGCGTACATGAGGTTGAAGGTGGCGGCCTTGCCGAGGAAGCTGACCTGCGGCGGAGCGTAGCCGTGACGGTCCAGCCGCCAGACCGTCACCAGCAGCATGGCCTCCCGTGTGAGCAGGAACACGGTCAGCCACAGCGGCAGGATGTCGCGCCAGGTCAGGCCGACGAGGGTGGCGAGCACGTAGAGGCGGTCGGCCGCGGGGTCCAGGACGCGGCCGAGGGCGCTGACCTGGTTCCAGCGGCGGGCGAGCTTGCCGTCGAGGTAGTCGCTGACGCCGCTGAGGGCCAGCACCAGCAGCGCCCAGCCGTCGAGGTCGGGGCCGCCGAACTCCGGGGAGAGCACCAGCCACAGGAAGAGCGGCACGCCCAGCAGACGGGCCATGCTCAGGAGGTTGGGGATGGTGAGGACCCGGTCGGTCTGAATGCGCGTCTCCTGGACCTCCACCCGGAAGCCTCCACCCGTGTTCCGCTGTCACCACTGCCCAAGCCGCCGTTGCGACGCCCCTGACCCTACCCGTCGCCGGTCGGGCGCGTGCGCGCGCATGGCGTGGACCATGACTTACGCTGCTGTGAGGCCCGCACGCGGCCAACGCGCCCAGGCTTCGGCTGGGCGGTGACGGACGTGGGACGTGAGATGGAGACCAGGCTTCGAGGCGTCGGTGTCAGCCACGGGATGGCGATCGGCGAGGTCCGGCACATCGGGACGGCCGTGCTGGAGCCGCCCACGCGGGAGGTCGCCGCGGACGAGGCGCCGCGGGAGGCGGAGCGGGCGCGCCGCGCGGCCGAGGCCGTGGCGGCCGACCTTCGGGCACGGGGCACGCTGGCGGGCGGCCAGGCACAGGCCGTGCTGGAGGCCCAGGCGATGATGGCGGTGGACCCGGAGCTGCTGGCGGACGTCGACCGCCGGATCGGGGCGGGGTCCTCGGCGGAGGGCGCGGTCCACGACGCCATGGCGGCCTACCGGGAGCTGCTCGCGGGCGCCGGGGAGTACCTGGCGGCCCGGGTGGCGGACCTCGACGACGTGCGCAACCGCGTCGTCGCGCGGCTGATGGGCGTGCCGATACCGGGTGTGCCCGACAGCGACGAGCCGTACGTGCTGGTGGCCCGCGATCTGGCCCCCGCCGACACCGCGCTGCTCGACCCCTCCCTCGTGCTGGGCTTCGTCACCGAGGAGGGCGGCCCCACCAGCCACAGCGCGATCCTGGCGCGCGCCCTCGGGGTGCCCGCCGTGGTGGCGCTGCCCGGCGCGCTCCGGCTCGCGGAGGGCACCGTGGTGGCGGTCGACGGCTCGGGCGGCGAGGTCCTGGTGAACCCCAGCGCCCGCGAGCGGGCCTCGCTGGCGCGGCGCGCGCGGGAGCGTGAGGCGGCCACGCGCACGGCCAGCGGGCCGGGCGCGACCCGCGACGGCCACAAGGTGCCGCTGATGGCCAACATCGGCACGCCCGCCGACGTGGCGGCCGCGGTCGAGGCCGGCGCCGAGGGGGTGGGCCTGTTCCGCACCGAGTTCCTGTTCCTCCACGGCGGGCAGAGCCCTCCCGGGGAGGACGAGCAGCGGGCCGCGTACCGGCAGGTGCTCGAGGCGTTCCCCGAGGGGCGTGTGGTGGTGCGGGTGCTGGACGCGGGCGCGGACAAGCCGCTGCCGTTCCTCCCGCGCGCCCACGACGAGCCGAATCCCGCGCTCGGCGTGCGGGGGCTGCGCGCGCTGCTGGAGCACCCCGGTGTGCTCGCGGTGCAGCTGCGGGCGCTGGCCGCCGCCGCGCGGGAGCTGCCCGTCGCGCTGGACGTCATGGCGCCGATGGTCGCCGACCAGGCCGACGCCCGGGCGTTCGTCGACGCCTGCCGCGCCGCCGGGCTGAGCGCCAGGGCCGGGGCCATGGTGGAAGTGCCCGCCGCGGCGCTGCGGGCACGCTCGCTGCTCCAGGAGGTGGAGTTCCTGTCGGTGGGCACCAACGACCTGGCCCAGTACGCCTTCGCCGCCGACCGGCAGCTGGGGGTCGTCTCGCGCCTGCACGACCCCTGGCAGCCCGCGCTGCTCGACCTGGTGGCGATGGCCGCGGAGGCCGCCAAGGCCGAGGCCAAGAGCTGCGGCGTCTGCGGCGAGGCCGCCGCTGACCCGCTGTTGGCCTGCGTGCTGACCGGGCTCGGCGTCACCAGCCTGTCGATGGCGGCCTCGGCGCTGCCGGGGGTGCGCGCCGCACTGGCCGAGCACACGCTGGCGCAGTGCGAGCGCGCCGCGGCGGCCGCTCGTGCTGCCGAGAGCGCCGAGGCGGCCCGCGCCGCGGCGGAGGCCGTGCTCGCCTCGGGGTGACCGTCCGGGGGCGGCTCACGCCTCAGCCCCTCCCGTCCTCACGCCCGGCCGGGGCCCCAGACCGGCCCGGCCGCGCCGCGCTGCCGCCCGGGCAGCGCAACGGCGGCAGCGCGGGCGCGGTGTGGTGGACGACGCCGGGCTCGGGTGGCAGCGGCTGCCCCGTCCGCGCGTCGGTGGCGTACGCCGAGGCGATCTCCACGTCGGCGAGCGGGCGCAGCACGCCGCGCCGCAGGCGCCAGCCCCAGATCCGCTCGGGCACGGTGGCGTCCCGCGGCTCGGGCCGGGAGCGCAGCACCAGCCCGACGGAACGCCCGGTGGCCAGGCCCGCGGCGAGGACGGTGCACAGGACGAGCGCGTCGGACTCGGAGACCCGCACGCCGCCGTCGGCGCCGAGCACCGCCCTGACCGCCCCGGTCAGCGGGCCGTCCGCCGGCTCGCCGGCCGCGGGCACGCCGCCCCCAGGCTCACCGTCGCCCGGGTCGGGCACCAGCGTGGCCACCAGGTGGTGGCTGCCGGCCGCGGCGCGCTCCAGCAGGGTGGTGAACGCCTCGGCGGCGCGCTGGAAGGCGCAGTGCGCCAGCGGCTCCCCGCAGTCCGGGCAGGCGCCGGCCTCGGCCAGCAGCTCCGCCGCGACGTCCCACGCCTCCCACCGGCCGTGCTCGGCGACCAGCCGTGGGAGAAGGGCGCCCAGGGGCTGCCCTCCGTACGGCAGGACGGCGCCGTGGATCGCGATCTCCCCCGCGTACCGCGAGCGGGAGTCCACGCTGTCGGGCTCCAGCCCCTCCCGCTCGCACCAGTCGGCGAAGCCGACCGGGTCGAGCAGGGCGACGCTGGTGTACGCGTGGCGCTCGGCGAGGGACCGCAGCCGGTCCTCGGTGTGCCGCAGGTACGCCGCGTGGTCGGCGAAGCCGAAGGTGCGGTACCGGCGCATCAGCGCGAAGCCGGCCTCGTCCGGGACGACCGCGACGACGCTGGCGGTCTCCTCCCGCCCTGTCCGGCCGTGGTGGGTCTGTGGTGACGTGTCGGTCATGGCTCCCCCTCAAGGATCGACCGATCGGGATCGTTACGTCACCGAGAGTAGTCATCGTCACTGACAGTGGCGCGCTCGCGGGCGAGCCGGGCGAAGAACGCGAGGAGTTCGGGGTTGTCCACGGACCCGGGGTTGGCCGCCTGCTCCAGCGCCGCGCCCTGGAGCAGCCGCTTGACCGGCACCTCCATGCGCTTGCCGGTGAGGGTGTGCGGCACGCCGGGGATCTCGATCACCTCGTCGGGGACGTGCCGCGGCGAGAGGCGCTCCCTGATGACCTGGGTGATGCTCCTTCGCAGCGTGTCGTCGAGTGCGGCGCCCTCGGCGAGGTGGACGAAGAGCGGCATCCAGTACCCGCCGTCGGGCTGTTCGAGGCCGATCACGAGGGACTCCCGGATCTGCGGCAGCCGTTCGACGGCCTCGTAGATGTCGGCCGACCCCATGCGCACGCCCTGCCGGTTGAGCGTGGCGTCGGACCGGCCGTGGATGACGACGCCGCCCCACGAGGTGACCGTCGTCCAGTCGCCGTGCCGCCACACCCCGGGGAACATCCCGAAGTAGCTGTCGCGGTACCGCGAGCCGTCGGGGTCGTTCCAGAAGCGGACGGGCATCGAGGGCATCGGGGTGGTGACGACCAGCTCGCCGACCTCGTCGGTCAGCGCGGTGCCGTCGGGCGCGTAGGACCTGAGGTCGGTGCCGAGGCAGGCGGCCTGGAGCTCCCCCACGTGCACCGGGAGGGTGGGGACGGCGCCGGCGAAGCAGCTGCACACGTCGGTGCCGCCACTGACGGAGGCGATCCACAGGTCCGGGGAGACCTCGTCGTGCAACCAGCGGAAGCCGTCGGGCGGCAGCGGCGAACCGGTCGTGGCGACGCACCGCGTCGCCGAGAGGTCGAGGTCGCGGCCCGGGTGGACGTCCGCCTTGGCGCTGGCGGTGACGTAGGCGGCCGAGGTGCCGAAGAGCGTGGCGCGGGTGCGTTCGGCGACACGCCACTGCGCGGCGGCGTCCGGGTAGACGGGGCTGCCGTCGTAGAGCACCACGGTGCTGCCGACCAGCAGGCCGGAGACGAGGAAGTTCCACATCATCCAGCCGGTGGAGGTGTGCCAGAACAGGCGGTCCCCGGGGCCGAGATCGCAGTGGAGGCCGAGCTGCTTCAGGTGTTCGAGCAGGATGCCGCCCTGGGAGTGGACGATGGCCTTGGGCAGTCCCGTGGTGCCGGAGGAGTACAGCACCCACAGCGGGTGGTCGAAGGGCACCTGTTCGAAGACGGGCTCGGTGTCCTGGCCGGTCAGCTCCTGCCAGGACAGGGCGCCGGACGGGGTGGGGGTGCCCATCAGCGGGACGTGGACGGTCGCGCGCAGGCTCGGCAGGCCGGCGCGCAGCTCGGCGACGGTGTCGGTGCGGTCGTGGACCCTGCCGCCGTACCGGCAGCCGTCCACGGCGACCAGCACGGTGGGCTCGACCTGCTCGAAGCGGTCCAGGACGGCTCGGGCGCCGAAGTCGGGGGCGCAGGAGGTCCACACCGCGCCGACGGCCGCCGTGGCCAGGAGGGCGACGACCGCCTCGGGGGTGTTGGGCAGGTACCCGGCGACCCGGTCACCGGGGCGCACGCCCAGGGCGCGCAGCGCGGCGGCCAGGGAGCCGGTCTGGCGGCGCAGCTCGGACCAGCGCACCGGCGCCGGCTCCTGGTCCTCCGACACCCACAGCAGCGCCGGCTCCCCGGCCCGTTCCTCCGACAGGCCGTGGCGCAGGGCGTGTTCGGCGTAGTTGAGGCGGGCGCGGGGAAACCACCGCGCGCCCGGCATGCCGCTCTCGGCGAGAGCCGGCCCACCGTCCTGCGCGAAGCCGACGTCGAAGAAGACGGCCACCGCCCGCCAGAACGCGTCGAGATCCGTCACCGACCAGCGGTGCAGGGCCGCGTAGCTCGCGGCCGGGTCGCCGGAGAGCGGGGGCGGGGCGCCGAAGCGGTCGGCGGCGAGGGCGTGGAAGCGGGTCAGGCGCGCGGCGTCAACGCGTTCGGGGCTCGGCCGCCACAGGGGTTTGGGGGCGGCTGGGTGGCGGTGCGCTGCGGTCATGGCGACTCCCGTCGGGCCGGTGGTGTGCGGGTGACGCGGCTGATCGGGGTGGTGATCAGGTCGTTGACCAGGACGATGCCAGGTCGTCGCCGCGCGCACCAGGGCCGTCGCCGCCCGGCGTGACGCCGCGTCGGGCGGGGCGGGCGGGAGGGAGAGGGAGGGGGACGGTCGACGGCGGCGGAGTCGGAGCCACCCCCGTGGGTCCCGACCCGCCGCCGTCACTGGTCTTCGACGTCCCGACGGGGACGGCGGTTGGCAGAGCCGAGGGCTTTGTCACCCGTTCGCGACATCTCCGGGGCGGTACGGAGACGATCACGCTCGGCGCGTCAGTCGCGCGCGGTGCCGCGCGGGGGGGTGGACAGGTGAGGGCCGACCCGCTTGACCAGGAGGGCCATCTCGTAGGCCACCTGGCCGATGTCGGCGTCCGAGTCGGCGAAGACCGCGAGCGCGCTGCCGGAACTCGCCGCCGACACCAGCAGGAAGGCGCCCTCCAGCTCCACGAGGGTCTGCCGCACGCCGCCGGTCTCGAAGTGCTGCCCGACGCCGCGGGCGAGGCTGTGCAGGCCCGAGGCGACGGCCGCCAGTTGCTCGCCGTCCTCGCGCCCGAGGGAGTGGGAGCTGCCGCGGGCCAGCCCGTCGTCGGAGAGCACCAGGGCGTGACGGACGCTCGGGACGCGCTCGACCAGCTCGTTGAGGAGCCAGTCGAGCTGTGCGCGGTCCGGCGACGGTGGCGGCTGGGGTGGCGGTGCGGTCATGGGATACGCCTCGTGTGTCGGTCCGTGCTCATGACGGGGGTGGCTCGTGCTGCTGGGGGTCGGTGTCGGACGCCGACGGGGTCTGCCGCTGGCGGGTCTCGCTCTGCTGCCGGGTCTCGTTGTGCTGGCGCCCGCGCTGCCAGCCGCGTTGGAGGGCCGACATGCGGGTGCGGACCGCCTCGGCGTCCAGGTCGGGCACG
Source organism: Streptomyces sp. 4N509B (assembly GCF_052245655.1). NCBI lineage: Bacteria > Bacillati > Actinomycetota > Actinomycetes > Kitasatosporales > Streptomycetaceae > Streptomyces > Streptomyces sp. 4N509B. The sequence goes on along the minus strand of NZ_JBQQBZ010000010.1, from coordinate 133,744 downwards.
GCGGTGGGGGTGGCGGGCTGCGCCCGGCCGCCGGGGGTGGCGGCCTCGGCGCCGGCGTCCTCGCGGCGCGCTCCGCGTGCGGCGTGGCCGCCACCGGGGCGGTGGGCCGTGCGACGTGTCCGGCGGGGCAGTCCCGCGCTGGTGGTGGGCGCGGCGGCGGAGGGTGCGGGGCCGCTGTGGTCAGCGGTGTCGCGGTCCGTCGCGCTCCGGTCGGCGCCCTCCTCGGCGGGCTCCTCGGGCGGGACGCCCACGGGGCGGCCGCGGTCGGAGACGAGGACCGGGTGCCGCCGGCGGGAGGTCAACGGCACGGGCGCGGCCGGCTCCTCCGCGGGGCCTGCGCCGGCGGCGTGTCCGGAAGAGCGACCGACGGGCTGCTCGGTGGGGTGGTCCACGGGGCGGTCGACACCACCGACGGAGAGGCCGAGAGCCGGATCGAGGCCGGGATCGAGGCCGGGATCGAGGCCGGGATCGAGGGTGGGGTCGAGGCTGAGTCCCGCGGCGCGCACCGGCGCCTCCAGCTCCACCGGGCCGTCGACCGGGCCGTTCAGCTCGGAGGGCCGCCGCCGCTCGGGCAACTCCCGCTCGGGGATCTCGCCCTCGGACAGCAGCGTGCCGGGGATCAGCGTGACCGCGGTGGTGCCGCCGTACGGGGAGTCCCGCAACGACACCCGCACGCCGTGGCGCTGCGCGAGGCGGGAGACGACGAACAGGCCGAGCCGGTCGGTGTCGGTCAGCTCGAAGTCGGTCGGCTCGGCGAGCCGCTGGTTGGCCTCCTGGAGCGCGTCGGCGGTCAGCCCGAGACCACGGTCGTGGATCTCCAGGGTGAAGCCGTGCGGGACGCGCTCACCCGAGACCTGGACCGCGGTGTGCGGCGGGGAGAACACCGTCGCGTTCTCCAGCAGTTCGGCGACGAGGTGGGTGAGGTCGGGCACGGCCGCTCCGGAGACCACCAGGTGGGGCAGGCGGCGCAGCTCGACGCGCTCGTAGTCCTCCACCTCGTCGACGGCGGCGCGCACCAGGTCCATCAACGGCACGGGCCGGCCCCACTGGCGGGCGGGCGCGGCGCCCGAGAGGAGGACGAGGCCCTCGGCGTGACGACGCATGCGGGTGGTGAGGTGGGTCAGCCGCAGCACGTCGGCGAGCTGGGACGGCTCCTCGGCGCGGCGTTCGACGCCCTGCAGCAGGTTCAGCTGGCGGTGCAGGAGGACCTGGCTGCGGCGGGCGAGGTTGACGAACACCTCGGAGACGCCGCGTCGGGTGCTGCTGCGTTCGACCGCCGCCGAGACGGCCTCGCGTTGCAGGATGTTGAGCGCCTGGCCGACCTGCCCGAGCTCGTCCGGCGGATACTCCAGGCGCGGTGCCTCGGTCTCGACGTCGACGCGCTCGCCGGCCGCCAGGCGCCGCATCACGCCCGGCAGGCGCACCTGGGCGGCCTCGGTGGCCTCCCGCGACAGGGTCCGCAGCTCCCTCAGGTGGCGGCCGCCGACGCGGTGTGCGCACAGGGCCGCGACCACCACCAGGAGCAGGCCGCCGCCGCCCACCAGGCCGGCGCGCAGCAGCACCGCCGTCCGGGCGGAGTCCACCCGCTCCCGGTACCGGTCCTCGGCGTCCGAACGCAGGTCGCGCAGCTTTCCCAGCGCCTCGCCGCTGGCCTCGTCCCACTGCTCGGCGGAGACGGTGCCGACGCCCGCGCCCGCGTCGAGCAGGGTCCGCTCGGTGGCCGCGAGGACACTCCCGAGACCGCTGTCCCAGAACCGGTCGTGCGCCTCCTGGTCAAACGTCGGCAGACCGAGGGGGTGGCTGTCGTAGGCGAGTTCCCTCCGGAGGATGAGCTCCTCGACCCGGCGGGCGTCGACGGAGCGGACCCGGCCGTCGGCGAGCGCGCTCGCGACGAGGGCGTCCTCCTCCGCGAGGAGTTCGCTCGACTGCGCCAGGGTGGCCACGGCGTGGCCGTGGAGGTCGAGGTCGGCGTCGGTCACGGGCTGGACCGCGGCGAGGAGCCGCAGCACGGGCGCGACGATGGCGGTGTACTCGTCGAGGGCCTCGGTGCGCGCGACGGGAACGGCGACCTGCTCCCTGATGTCGGGCAGGCCGGCGAGCGCGGCCCTGACGGCGTCGACGGCCTGGGTGCCCACGGTGTCGAGGCCGTCGCCGGCGTCCCCGGTCGCCTCGCGGAAGGCGCGCACCGCCTCGTTCGTGGCGGCGTGGTCGCGCTGCATGCCGCTGCGTGCCTCGGCGTCGCGGAGGTCGCCGAGGACGAGAAGGGTCTGCCGGCGCTCCCGTTGGAGGGCGAGGGCGAGCTCCTGCGTGGCGGGGCCGAGGGTGTCGGCGGCGGCGGTGCTGGACAGCAGCTGGCGCGCGTCGCTCACGGTGATGGCCGTCGCGTACGCCCACACCGACACGAGGGACAGCAGGGGCACCAGGACCAGCGCCCCGATCCTGCGTCGGATCGACTTGCCGCGGAAGCGCATGCCCTCCCCTAGGGTTCCCGCGCGTGGGGGTGTTCTCACCGTCGGACAGCGTGAGCCTACTACTGCTCCTCCGCTCCGGGGGCCAACTTGGGTATCCCGGACGGTGCGACGGCCGCTCGGCGGAGCGTCGCCGGACGGGTGGCCGGGGTGACCGTCGAGCGTGGCGCGCTCTACCATGAGGGGATACATATCCGTGCGTGTCGCCTTGGGTGGGAGCGAGAGCGGAGTGTATGCGAGAGCCCGCATGCCTGATCCCGTGCGCGCGGCCGCGGTGCGTGCCGTCATCATCATCGCCCTGACGCTCAGTCAGCTCGTGGTCGTGCTGCTGTGCACGCTGGCCGGGTCGTGGCTCGCCTTCCCCATGCTGTTGTCGACCGTGGCGAGCACGGTGGTGGCGACGTGGGCGGTGTTGGACATCTGGATCACGCGGCAGGCGTGGCGGCAGCGGAACGGGGTGGTGTCGGCGCCCAGCAGTGTGGCGCGCCGCCGGCCGCTGCGGCGCGATCCGCGCTGAGCGCGCCGCGACGGCGGGGCCGCCGGAGCGGGGGCGCCGCGGCACAGGCGTGCGCGGTCAGGGTCTGCGGAAGACGCGGGTGGCCGTGATCTCCCCGTGGGTCGGGGCGGACTCCGGCTCCTGTCGGGGCAGTCCCGGGCGCAGGTGCTCCTCGACGCTGATGTACTTCAGGCCCGCCCGCAGGTCGGCGTCGTTGCGCAGCCGGATGACGAGGGGGAACTCCGCCAGCGCCGTGGTGTCGAACAGGCCGGTGGTGTAGAGCAGCTGCACCCCCAGGGCGTCGGCGACGGCGCGCTGGAGCTCCAGCAGGTACGTGGCGTTGGCGCGGCCGATGGGGTTGTCCAGGAAGAGGGTGCCGGCGTGACGGTGCTGGTCCCGGCCCCGGTCGTTGCCGCGCAGCGCCGCCATGGTGCAGTACAGGGCGATGGCGGCGGTCAGCAGCTGGCCGCCGGAGAAGACGTCTCCCATCTGGCCGACGGGGACGCGTTCGGCACGCAGCACGGCGTCGGGTTTGAGGATCTCGACGCTGACACCGCGGGGGCGCAGGGCGGCGTGGACGCCGCGCAGCAGCAGGGACATGCCGTCCCTGCGCAGGTCGGCGTTCTTCGCGACGGCGGCGCGCGTGGTCTCGTCGACGACCTCGCCGAGGCGTTCGGTGAGGGTGGCCTGGTCGGGGTCGTCGAAGCGGATCCTGAGGAACTCCTGCCCCGACCACTCCCCCAGGCCCTCGGGGAGGCGGGAGAGGCGCTGGGCCGCGCGCAGCGTGTCCAGCGAGGACTCGACCAGGCCCCGCAGCCGGTCGACGATGCCGTCGCGGTTGCGTTCCAGCTGGTCGAGTTCGTCGCCGAGGACGCGCAGCCGGGGCGCGAAGGCGGCGGCCCACGCCTCGGCGTGGTCGGGCAGCGCAGCGGTGGGCAGCTCCCTGATCTGCTGCCGGGCGGGGGTGCGGACCTGTTCGAAGCGGGTGGCGTTGGCGTGGCGCACCAGGCGGTCGGCGGCCTCGCGGACGGCGGCCTCGGCGGCGGAGAGGGTGGCCGCCTGTTCGCGCAGCTCGCGGCGGGCGCCGGCCGTGTCCTGTCGGGCCTCGGCGAGGCCGCCCGGGTACCACTCGGGCGCCCCCGGGGACACTCCGTCGCCGGTGGCGGCCGGTGAGGTCCCCGCCTCCGCGGCGGGTGGATCGCGCAGCAGGTCGCGCAGGAGCGCGGCGGCCTCCTCGAAGCCGCCGGCCGCGTCCTGGGCGAGCTGGTGGTCGCGGCGCAGGTCCTCGTGGGCGGCGCGGGCGGCGGCCAGGGCGGCCTCGCGGGCGGCGAGCTCCGTGGTCGCCCCGCGCAGCAGTTCCCTCGCGCCGGCCGCGTCGTCGGGGACGCGGTCCTCGGGAAGCTCGATGTGGGCCTCGCCGTCGGCGGGGGCCAGACGCTCGGCCTCGCCGCGGAGCCGGCCCAGCTGTTCGCTGGCGGTGGCGGAGCGGGACTCCAGCAGGGTGACCAGGGACTCCGCACGGGCGGCGGCCGCCTGCCGCGACGGGCCGTCCGCCCCCTCGGGGCCGTCCAGCAGCCGCGCCGCGCGGGTGCGGACCTTGGCGGTCAGGCGGTCGAGGGCGGCGCGGGCGGCGGACTCGTCGCCCTCGGCGCGGGCCTGCTCGGCCCGCAGGTCGGCTCCGACGCCGACCTTCTCGTAGAGCCGGGTGGCGGAGCGGTACGCCTCGCGCAGGGCCGGCAGCGAGGGCCGGCCGCCGCGGGCGGCCCCGGCCGCCGGCTCCTCCGCGGCGGTGTCCACGTCCGGGGACTCGGGGACGCCCGAGACCTCCGCGCGTTCGGCGCGCAGCGACCGGGCGGTGCGGTGGGCGTCGTCGGCGGCGCGTTGGGCGGCCCGTCGGTCCTCGTCGGCGGCGCGGGCGCGGGCCAGGCACTCCGCTGCCCGCTCCTCGGACGCGGCGGCCGTCTGGGCCAGCTCGGCGAGCCGGGCCTGCCAGCGGGGCCGTTCCCGCAGCCGGGACGCGAGGCCCGCCAGGGCGTCGGCCGAGCGACGGGCCCGCTCGTGGGCGTCGCGGTGGCGCTCGTGGGCCGCGGTGGCTTCGGCGGCGGCCTGCTCGGCCTCGGCGCGGCCGTCGGCGGTGGCGGCGAGCCGCTGCCGGGCGGCGTCCGCCTCGGCGCGGGCACGAGTGGCCGCGGCGGCCAACTCGGCCAGGCGACCGGCGGGGCAGTCGGCGCGCCAGGCCGTCATGCGGGCGGCGAGGTGGCGGTCTTTGGCCAGGCGGGCGGCGAGCTCGCGGATCCGTTCGTCGCGGGCGCCGGCGCGCTCGCGCAGGGCGCGCCGCTCGTCGTCGGCGGCGCGCTCGTCGTGCATGGCGGGGTTGGGCGGCACGAGGAAGACGCCGCTGTCGGCGCCTCCCTCGGGTGGGGCGGGGGCGAGCAGGGCGGCGGCGGTGCCGACGGCGACGGCGGAGCGCGGCAGCAGCGCGGCGCCGGCGAGGACGCGGCGGGCGCGGGCGTGGCTGTCCGGATCGGTGATGACGACGCCGTCGACGAGTTCGGGGCGGGCGGCGAGCACACGGGCGTGGTCGGCGGGGGCGACGGCCTGGGCGAGGTAGCGCCAGCCGGGCAGGGCGGGGATGCCGTGCTCCCCGAGGAGCTCGACGGTGGCCAACACGTCCGGGCCCGGGGGCAGGAGCCCGCCGTCGCCGAGCGCGGCGAGGATCCGCGCGTCGTCGGCGGCGTCGGTGCGCAGCTCGAAGAGCTGGCGCTCGGCGTCGGAGATCCGCTCCTCCAACAGCCCGATGGCCTCCTCGGCGTGGCGGTCCAGCGCCTCGACCGCGTTCTGCTCGGCGGAGTCCCGGTCGGGGACAGGCCCCTCGACGGACGCGCTCCCGTGCGACGGAGCGGCCGGGGACGACGGTGCGGGCGGGGACGGCTGCGCGGGGGGTAGGCCGAGGAGGGCGGTCAGCCGGTCGTCGGTGGCCAGCGCGGCGGCCGCTTGGTGTTCCGTGACCCACGCGCGCTCGGCGGCCCTGGCGGCGTCCGCGGCGCGGGCGGCGGCCAGTTCGGCCTGGTTGTGCGCGGTGACGGCCTGCCGGGCGTGGTCGGCGTGCTGACGGGCGGCGGCGGCCACGGCGCGCAGGGCGGCGGCGGCCTCCTGTGCCGCGTCGCTGGCGGCGAGGGCGGCGGCGGCCGGGTCGGCGGCGGTGTCGGCGTCCTCCAGCCAGCCGGCGCGGACGGCCTCCGCCGTCTCCTGCTCGACCTCGGCGAGCCGTTGCCTCAGGTGGTCGGCCTCGCTGCGGGCGCGCTCCGCGCCGGTGGCGGCGGCGGTGGCCGCCTGGTGGGCGGCCTCTGACTCCTCCTGCAGGACGCTGGAGCGCTCCTCGTGGCCGGCGGCCGCGCGCTCGCTCTCGGCGGAGGCGGCGAGCAGGGCGCGCACCAGCGCGGTGGCCGCCTGGGCGCGGGCGGCGAGGGCGGGCGCGGCGTCCTGCTCGGCCTCGCGGATGGCGGCGGCGACGCGGGTGGCGCGGTCGGCGGCGGCACGGTGGTGGAGCACGGTCTCCGTGGCCTGCCAGGCGGCGTGGAGTGTGCGGGCCTCGGACAGCTCCCGGCGCTGGGTGGCGGCGGTCTGCTCGGCAGCCGTCAGGGCGAGGCGGGCGTGGCGGTAGGCGAGCTCGGCGGCGGTGCTGGAGGCGCGGGCGACGGCCCGGTCGGCCTCGGTGACGGCGTGCCCGGCGGCGGTCAGGCGCTCGGCGAGGCCGGCGGTGCGCTCCCGCTCGACGACCGCGCGGGCGGCCAGGCGGCCGGCGAGGGCCCGCACGCGGTGCTCGGCCCGCTGGTGAACGGCGCGGGCCGCCTGCCGCTGCTCGGCGGCCTCGGTGAGGTGGGTCAGCAGGTCGAGCGAGCCGGCCGTGAAGTCCCGCTCGGCGGTGAGCTCGGCGCGGCGGCCGAGCTTGTGGGCGAAGCCGTGCACGAGGTCGGCCAGTCCGTCGGTGTCGCGGGTGTCGGTGACGGCGCGCAGCAGCAGGTCGGTGAAGTCCGCGTCGTTCCTGACGGCGAACAGGCCGGCTGCCTCGCCCTCGTCGGCGTTCATCTCGCGCTGGTACCGGAAGAGCTCGGGGTCCAGGCCGAGCCGGCCGAGGTGCTCGATCCAGCGCTCGTGGATCTCCTCCCAGGCGACGTCGAGGTTCGGGTACGCCCTGCCGGTCTCGGTCAGGACGTCCCGGAAGCCCTTCATGGTGCGGCGCCGGCCGCGGGCGCCCGAGGTGCCGTCGGTGCGGGGGCGCAGCCCGACGGACTCGGCGACGGGGAGGGAGTCGAGGGTCATGCCGGGGCCGGGGCGGAAGGAGTACCAGGCCTCGGTGAAGCGGCGCGGGTCGCCGGAGACCTGGTGGCCGCGCCACTCGCTCACCTTGCCGACGACGACGGTCTCCCCGGTGCGGGTGTGCTGCCACTCCAGCGCGACGTGCCCGCAGTCGTCGGCGAGGAGGAACTTGCGCAGCACGCCGGAGCTGGCGCCGCCCAGGGTGTTGCGGTGGCCGGGCAGCATGACGGAGAAGATGAGCTTCAGCAGCACGGACTTGCCGCCGCCGTTCTCCAGGAAGAGGACCGCGGCGGGCGCCGGGCGCAGCGGGGGGCCGGTGGGCTCCTCCTCGAAGAAGTCCGCCTGGGTGGGCGCGGGCTGGGGCACGGGGTCGCCGACGCCGCGCAGGTCCAGGACGGTGTCGGCGTACCGGGCACCGGCTGGTCCGATGGAGTAGAGGCGGATCCGGGACAGCTCGTACATGGTGGGCGGGCTCTCGTGGGTTCGTCGCGTGCGCGGGTCGGGCCGGCGGTCGGCCGGGGTCTCGGCTCGGCTCGGATCGGTCGGGTGTGGTCGGGGTCGGGGGTTGGGTGCGGTCGGGTGCGGTCGTGCGGCGTGCCGGCTAGGGGTGGAACGGCAGGCCGGCGCCGTCGACGAGCTCGCCGTCCTCGGTGGCGGGCGGCGCCAGCGCGCCGGAGCCGTCGCTGACGGGGACGACGCCGAGGTCGAGCAGTTCGGTCATGGCGGCGCCCGTGGCCATCTCACGGACCTGGAGCTGGTACCGGGGGGTGGTGCGGTACGCGCCGCCGGCCTCGTCCCCGGTGCGCTGGAGGAAGCCGGAGTCGGTGAGGAACGCGACGGCCCTGCCGACGATGCCCGTGGTCGAGCCGGACAGGCGGCGGGCGTCCTTGGTGGCGCCGGTGGTGCTCCGGCGGGCGTACACCCGCCAGGCGGCCTCCAGCCCCGGGGTGTCGGTGGCGGGATCGGCGTTCTCCCCGCGCTCGGCGGCGCGTTCGGCCAGGCGCCGGCAGGCGTGGCGGACGAAGGTCTCCACCCCGTTGACCGTGATGCGGCCGACGTACCCGTCGTCGGCGAGGTCGGCGGGGCGGGGGAAGGCGAGGGCCGCGACGGCGAGGTGGGCCAGGCCGTGCAGGAAGCGGTCGGTGGGGTCGGCGGCGGCGCGGCGGGCGTAGTCGCTCATGCGGACGGCGAAGACGGAGTCCTCGGCGGCGGCCAGGACCATGCCGGCGCGGGTGGACACCTCCAGCACGACGAGTCCGAGGCCGGTGGCGACGGCGTCGGCCAGCCGGGCGAAGGGCGGGTCCTCCTGGTACCGGCGCAGCAGGGCGGCGTACGCGGCGTCGCGGGCGGGCAGCAGCCGCGGGTGGAGTCCGCAGGAGACCAGGCGGGAGGCGTCGGCGGCGTCGGCCGGGGTGAGGGCCGGGGCCGCCGACGGGGCCGGGCCCTGTGCGGCGGGGCTGGCGTGGTGGGTGGTCATGTCGCGTTCTCCGTGCGGGCGGCGGCCATGCCGGCCGCGTCGAGCAGGGCGGTGCCGACGACGAGGTCGGCCCCGCCGATCTCCGGGTCGTCCAGCGTCGTGCCGTCGTCGGCGGCGAACAGCAGCCGCTCCTCGCCCTGTCGGTACGCCGTGCCGACGGCGGGGCTCGCGGCGTGCACCGCGAGCAGGGCGACCAGGTGCGGCAGCTCGGGGTCGAGGCGGCGGGCCTCGGCCAGCAGGCCGGACAGGCGGCGCGGCGCGTCGGGCGGAAGGCGCAGCAGCTCGGTGGCGGCGGCGACCTGCTCCTCGCTGAAGCGACTGTCGTCCGGGGTGGCGACGAGCTCGGGGTCGGGCAGCTCTGCGCCGAGGTGCTCGCGCGGCGTGGGCGGGGTCAGCAGCTGCTCGGTGAGGTCCGCTAGGCGCACGGCGCCGGGCGGACGGGGGGCGGTGCCGCGGGCGAAGAAGGCGTCGGTGACCCGGGTGGCCGAGGACAGGGGCAGCCGCAGCAGCGGCGCGAGGAGCTGTCCGTAGAGGTCGGTGCCGGCGCGTGCGGCCGGCGTCGCGAACGCCTGCCGGTCCTGCTCGGCGCGGAAGAGCGGCCCCGCCTGGAGGAGTCTGCTCTGTAGCTGGGTGTGGCGGCGGATGCAGTCCTTGACGATGTCCACCAACTCCGCGGCGCGCCGCTTGTGTCCGGGGTCGGCCGCCTCGTCGCGGGCGCGCCGGATGTTGGTGAGGATGGCGTTCTCGTGGCGGTACCGGTCGGCGATGTGGTCGAGCGCCTCGGTGATCAGCTCGGGCACGGCGTGGAGCCAGTCCACCGCGCGGACGTCGCGGCGGGTGGCCTCCAGGGCGCGGCGCAGCGTCTCGGCGTACTGCACGGTGCGGTACCTGGCCTGCTCGGCCGCGAGCTGGGCGTCGGCCAGGCGGCCGCGGCTGATGAGCACCTCCAGCTTGACCTCGGCGGCGATCTGGGCGCTGGTGACGTCGGTGTCCAGGGCGCCGACCAGGACGTTGACCGCCTCGTCCGTGGTGCGCAGGTACACCCCGCCGCCGGGCCCCGGCACCTCCTCGACGAGCTTGAAGTCGTAGTCCCGGCGGACGTACGCGCCGTCGGGGGCGAAGGTGCCGTACACGGCGCGGAATCCGCGGTCGACGCTGCCGACGTTGATCAGGCTGTCGAGGACCCAGCGGGCGACGCGCTCGTGCTCCGCGGCGGGGCGGGTGGGGGCCTGGGCGGCGACCCGGGGCAGCAGGCGGGCGACGATCTGCTCGTGGTCGGCGCCGGTGTCGAAGTCCATGCTGAGGGTGACCAGGTCGATCGCGGCGAGCGCCACCTCGGCCATGGCGTACGTGCTGTACTCGCCGGCGAGGTTGGCCTTGCGGGCGTCGAGGTCGTGCAGCGGGGCCGTGCAGGCGAGGGCGCGCAGGCGCCTGGCGAGGCCCTCGTCGGCGGCCGGGCCCGGGGCGGGGCTGCTGGTCGCGGCGGGTGGCGGCACGGGTTCGGTCACGTGGCTCAGCGTAGGTGGTGGGACTGACAGCGCCGGACGCCTACGGGGTCGTCCGGGGCGGGGACACGGCGGCGGCAGGGGTGCCGCGGGTGTCAGCCGCGGTGGTCGGGGGCGCCGGGGGCGTGCCGTACCCGCCGCCGCCCGGGGTGCGCAGCACGAGCACGTCGCCGGGCTCCACCGCGGCGGTGTCGCAGCCGGCGAGCGGTTCGACGGTGCCGTCCGCGCGCTCGACGGCGTTGGAGCCGAGGGCGCCGGGCGCCCCGCCCGCCATGCCGTAGGGCGGGACGCGGCGGTGGCCGGTCAACAGCGCGACGGTCATGGGCTCGAGGAACCGGATGCGGCGGGTCACGCCGTCGCCGCCGCGCCACCGGCCCTCGCCGCCGCTGCCGGTGCGGATGTGGAAGTCCTCCACGCGCACCGGGTAGCGCCACTCCAGCACCTCGGGGTCGGTGAGGCGGGAGTTGGTCATGTGGGTCTGGACGGCGTCGGCGCCGGGGAAGCCGTCGCCCGCGCCGGAGCCGCTCGCGACGGTCTCGTAGTACTGGAGGTGGTCGTTGCCGAAGGTGACGTTGTTCATGGTGCCGGAGCCCTCGGCCTGGACGCCGAGGGCCGCGTACAGGGCGCCGGTGACAGCCTGGGAGGTCTCGACGTTGCCGGCGACGGTGGCGGCCGGGTGGGTGGGGGCGAGCATGGAGCCGGCGGGGATGCGGACGTCGAGAGGAGCCAGGCAGCCGCTGTTCAGGGGGATGTCGTCGGCGACGAGGGTGCGGAAGACGTACAGCACGGCGGCCATGACGACGGAGCTCGGGGCGTTGGCGTTGCCCGGCTGCTGGGGTGAGGTGCCGGTGAAGTCGAGCACGGCGCCGCGGGCGGCGCGGTCGACCGTGACGGTGACGGCGATGACCGCGCCGGAGTCGGTCTCGTACCGACAGGATCCGTCGGAGAGGGTGGCGACGATGCGGCGCACGGACTCCTCGGCGTTGTGCCGCACGTGCCGCATGTACGCCTGGACCACGTCGAGGCCGAACTGGTCGATCATGGCGCGCAGTTCGGCGATGCCGCGTTCGTTGGCCGCGATCTGGGCGCGCAGGTCGGCGAGGTTGGCGTCGGGGCTGCGGGAGGGGTACGGGGCGGTGGTGAGCAGCGCGCGGGTCTCCTCCTCGCGCAGCCGGCCGTCGCGGACCAGCAGCCAGTTGTCGAAGAGGACGCCCTCCTCCTCGATGGTGCGGCTGAAGGCCGGCATGGAGCCCGGGGTGATGCCGCCGATCTCGGCGTGGTGGCCGCGTGAGGCGACGAGGAGCAGCAGCGAGGTGCCGGCGGCGTCGAAGACGGGGGTGACGACGGTGACGTCCGGCAGGTGGGTGCCGCCGTGGTAGGGGTCGTTGACGGCGTAGACGTCGCCGGGGCGCATGGTGCCGGCGTTGCGGCGCAGCACCTCCCTGATGGACTCCCCCATCGATCCGAGGTGGACCGGGATGTGGGGCGCGTTGGCGACGAGGTTGCCCTCGGCGTCGAACAGGGCGCAGGAGAAGTCGAGCCGCTCCTTGATGTTGACGGAGTGGGCGGTGTTCTCCAGCGTCACGCCCATCTGCTCGGCGACGGCCATGAAGAGGTTGTTGAAGACCTCCAGCCTGACCGGGTCGACCTCGGTGCCGACGGCGGTGGTGGCGGGGCGGGGCCGCACCCGGGTGAGGAGCAGGTGGCCGCGTGCCCCGACGGTGGCCCGCCAGCCCGGCTCGACGACGGTGGTGGCGTCCGGCTCCGCGACGATCGCGGGGCCGTCGACGGCCTCGCCGGGCCGCAGTTCCGCGCGCTGGCGCAGCGGGGCATCGTGCCAGCGGCCCTCGGCGTACGTCCGCACGGTGACCGTCTCGGGGGCGGCCGGCTCGGGCGCGCCGTCGGCCGCGCGGGGGGCGGGATCGGGGCCGGGCGGGTGGTGGGGGCCCGCCTGTCCGACGGCCTCGACGACGACCGTGGCGGCGACCAGCGGCTTGTCCATGGTGAAGCCGTACCTGGCGCGGTGGGTGTCGGCGAACGCGGCCGCCATCCGGGGCCGTTCGTCGAGGATGACGGGCAGCACCGCGTCGGTCCCCGCGTACCGCAGGTGGAGGCGGACGGTGGTGCGGACGGCGTCCTCGGCGACGCCGTCGTCGCGCAGCTGGAGCCGGGCCCGCGCGGTCAGCTCGGCGGCGAGCTCCCGGATGCCGGGCAGCGCCTCGTCGGTCAGCTCGGTCTCCACGGAGCGCTCCCGCAGCGCGGTGGCGTCCGCGACGCCGATGCCGTAGGCGGAGAGGACCCCGGCCAGGGGCGGCACGATGACGGTGTCGATGCCGAGGGCGTCGGCGACGGCGCAGGCGTGCTGGCCGCCGGCGCCGCCGAAGCTGGTGAGGGCGTAGCGGGTGATGTCGTGGCCGCGCTGTACGGAGATCTTCTTCACCGCGTTGGCCATGTTCAGCACGGCGATCTGGAGGAAGCCGGCGGCGACCTCCTCGGGGCCGCGGCGGTCTCCGGTGGCGCGGGTGATCTCGTCGGCCAGGCGTGTGAAGCCGTCGCGGACGACCTCGGCGTCCAGCGGCTGGTCGCCCGTGGGGCCGAAGACGTGCGGGAAGTGGGCGGGTTGGACGCGGCCGAGCATGACGTTGGCGTCCGTGACGGTCAACGGCCCGCCCCGGCGGTAGGAGGCGGGCCCGGGGAGGGCGCCGGCCGAGTCGGGGCCGACGCGGTAGCGGGCGCCGTCGAAGTGCAGGATCGAGCCGCCGCCCGCCGCCACGGTGTGGATGTCGATCATGGGGGCGCGCATGCGGACGCCGGCGACCTCCGTGCCGAGGACCCGCTCCAGCTCGCCCGCGTGGTGCGAGACGTCGGTGGAGGTCCCGCCCATGTCGAAGCCGATGACGTGGCGGTGGCCGGCGTCGGCGCTGGCGCGGGCCATGCCGACGACGCCGCCGGCCGGCCCGGAGAGGACGGCGTCCCTGCCGCGGAAGTGTCCCGCCTCGCGCAGCCCGCCGCTGGACTGCATGAACATCAGCCTGACGCCGCGGAGTTCGGAGGCGACCTGGTCGACGTAGCGGCGCAGCACGGGCGAGAGGTAGGCGTCCACGACGGTGGTGTCGCCGCGGGAGACCAGCCGGATCAGCGGGCTGACCTCGTGGGAGCTGCTGACCTGGGTGAAGCCGGCCCGTTCGGCGAGCCGGGCGACCTGTCGCTCGTGGACGGGGTGGCGGTAGGCGTGGAGCAGCACGACGGCGGCGCTGCGGAAGCCGTCGCGGTGGGCCGCGGCGAGCGCGCGGGCGACCGCGTCGGTGTCGAGGGGGCGGACGACGGTGCCGTCGGCGGCGAGCCGCTCCGGCACCTCGATGACGCGGTCGTAGAGGGCCTCGGGCGTGCGGATGTGGCGGTCGAAGAGGCGGGGCCGGTTCTGGTAGGCGATGCGCAGGGCGTCGCGGAAACCGGCCGTGGTGACCAGGACGGTGGGCTCACCGCGGCGCTCCAGCAGCGCGTTGGTGGCCACGGTGGTGCCCATCTTCACGATCTCGACGCGTTCGCCGGGCACGGGCTCGTCGGGCGCCACGCCCAGCAGGTGGCGGATGCCGGCGACGGCCGCGTCCCGGTAGCGCTCGGGGGCGTGCGAGAGGAGCTTGTGCGTCACCAGCCGGCCGTCGGGGCGGCGGCCCACGACGTCGGTGAAGGTCCCGCCCCGGTCAATCCAGAATTCCCAACGGCCGTTCACGCGGACATGGTGCCAGGCCGGCCGCGTCGACGGGACCCCGGCTCGCGCGCGGGGGCGGGGCGCAGCCGCGCAGCGCGGCGGCGGTGGCCTCGCGGGTCGCGCGCTCCAGCGTCTCCTCGGTGCCCCTCAGCCGGTGGGCGGCCTCCGTCGCGGCGAGCCGCAGCAGGCCCGGCAGCAGGTCGGTGGAGCGGGACATCACCCAGCGGGTGCCGCGGGTGGCCAGCCACCAGGCGCTGGCCGCCCGGGTGGGCGGTGGCGCGGTGGGCACGCCTCCCGGCGGCGGGCCCGCGGCGTGGCCCCTGGCGGCGAGCAGGGTGTGGAACTCGCGGGCCAGCAGCCGGTGTCCGAGTTCGCTCGGGTGGAGGCGGTCCACGCTCCACGCGGCGCGGTCCTCCACCATGGGGTGCTCGGCCAGGTGGGCGTGGACGGCGCCGTGGCGCTCGCTGAGGGCGTGCACCACCTCGTTGAGCGCGCGCATGCGGCGGGCGAGGGGGCGGCCGAGCGAGCGCGGCAGGCGGAGCATGCGTCCGGGGTCGGGCAGGCAGGCGGTCAGGACGACCGCGCCGTCGCGGGTGAGGACGGCCAGGGTGGTGTCCAGCGCGCGGGCGGCCCGTGGCAGGTCGAAGGAGGAACGGAGCGTGTCGTTGAGGCCGACGACGACGGCGGCCACGTGGGGTCGCAGGGGCCGGGCGGCGGCGAGTTGGCCGCCGGCCGCGTCGGCGGTGCGGGCGCCGCTGGTGGCGAGGTTCACGAGGTGGAGGGGCCTGCCGGGGGCGGGCAGGCCGGCCGCCAGCAGCGCCGCCCAGCCACGGCGGGTGCCGTCGGGGGCGACGGGGTCGCCGAGGCCCTCGGTGAGCGAGTCACCGAGGGCGACGAAGCGCAACGCCTCGACACGTCCGGGGCGTTCGAGGGGGTGGTCGGGCGGGTCGGCCGCGGGGCGCCGTTCGGCACGCCCCCCGGCCGGACGGAGCCGCTCGGCCGGACGGAGCCGCTCGGCCGGACGGAGCCGCTCGGCCGGACGGAGCCGCTCGGCCGGGTCGAGGCGTTCTGCGGAGCGCGGAGAGCGGGCGGCCGGCGGCGGCCCGTTCCCGGTCACCCCCGCCCGCCCTCGGCCGGCGCGGAGGCCAGACGCGGCGCGCCACCGCCGGGCGCGGCGGGCGCGGGCGCCTGGTGGGCGGCGAGGAAGGCCGAGACCGCCGCGTGCCAGGGGAAGCGCTCGGCGCGGGCCCGCGCCGCCGCCCGCCGCCCGGCCTCGGGGCGCGCGAGCAGCCGCTGCACGCCGTCGGCGAAGGAGCGTCCGTCGCCCGACGCGACCGCGCCGGCGTCGCCGAGCAGCGCCGGCACCGCGGACCGGTCGCTGGCGACCACGGGGGTGCCGCAGGCCAGCGCCTCCATCGCGGCGAGGCCGAAGGTCTCCGCAGGCCCTGGCGCCAGCACCACGTCGGCGGTGGCCTGGAGGACGGCCAGGTCGGCCGGGTCCCCGATGTGTCCCGTGAAGACCACCGGCAGTTCCCGCTGCCGCGCCCGCTCCCGCAGCCGGCCGTGGAGCGGGCCGTCCCCGGCGACCACGAGCGTCGCGTCGACACCCCGCTCCAGCAGTTCCGCGAGGGCGTCCAGGGCGAGTCCCGGCCGCTTCTCCGGGGAGAGGCGGGAGCACATCGCGAGCAGCACCCGCGCGCCCCGCCCGAACTCGCGGTGCAGGTCGGGGTCGCGCAGCTGGGGCCGGCACCGGTGGAGGTCGACGCCGAGCGGCGCGCGGACGACGTTGGTGGCGCCGACGCGCTCGAACTCCCTGGCGGCCCAGTCGGTGGTGCACACCACCGTGGTGTAGGCGTGCGCGGTGCGCCGGTTGAGCAGGTCGGCGGTGCGGCGGCACAGTGACGTCGGCAGGCGCCAGGTGGCCATCACGCCGTCGACGCTCTCGTGGGAGACCATCACGGCGGGCACCCGGTGGCGGCGCGCCCACTCCCCCGTCCACCGCAGCGTGGTGCGGTCGGAGACCTCCAGCCGGTCGGGGGCGAGCGAGGCGAGCAGCGCGGCCAGCCGCCGTCGGTCGGTGAGGACGCGGTAGCCGCCGGTGCCGGGGACGGTGCGGCCGGGGAGCGTGATCACGCGGCCCTGGGTGGTCTGGTCCTCGCGGGCGGCCTCGCCCGGGACGACCAGCACCGGCTCGTGGCCGGCGGCGAGGTAGCCGGCGCCGAGTTCGCGCAGGGCGGTGCGCAGGCCGCCGGAGGTGGGGGCGACGAAGTTGGCGAGGCGGACGATCCGCAGTCCCGTGCGCTGGCTCACCGGACCGTCACCGCCCGGGTGCGCAGCACGGCGTCGTAGTGGTCCAGGAGCTGGTCGCCGACGGCCTCCCAGGTGCGCTCGGCGACGGCGGCGTGCCCGTCGCGGGCCAGGCGGTCGCGCAGGGCGGGGTCGTCGCGCAGCTCGCGGACGGCGGCGGCGACGGCGGCGGGGTCGCCCGGGGGGATGAGGCGGCCGGTGCGGCCGTCGTCGACGAGGTCGAGCGGGCCGCCGACGGCCGGGGCGACGACGGCGACGCCGCTGGCCTGGGCCTCCTGCACGGTCTGGCAGAACGTCTCGAACGGGCCGGTGTGGACGAACACGTCGAGGGACGCGTAGACGCGGGCGAGGTCGTCGCCGGTGCGGCGGCCGAGGAAGTGGGCGCCCGGCAGCGCGTCGGCCAGCTGCGCCTGGCTCGGGCCGTCGCCGACGACGACCAGCCGGACGCCGGGCAGGCGGCCGGCCTCGGCCAGCAGCTCGACGTGCTTCTCGGGGGCCAGTCGCCCGACGTAGCCCACGAGCAGCTCGCCGTCGGGGGCGAGGTCGTGGCGGAGCGCGTCGTCACGCAGGGCGGGCCTGAAGCGCCGGGTGTCCACCCCGCGCCCCCACATCCGCACCCGGGGGACGCCGTGGGCCGCGAGGGCCGTGGCGGAGGCGGTGGAGGGCGCGAGGGTCAGTGCGGCGGCGGAGTGGATGGCGCGGATGCGCCGCCACGCGGCCTGCTCACCGGCGCCGAGGTAGGTGCGCGCGTAGCCGGCGAGGTCGGTCTGGTAGACGGCGACCGCCGGCACGTCGAGGCGGACGGCGAACGCGGCGCCGCGCGCGCCGAGGACGAACGGGCTCGCGAGGTGGACGATGTCCGGCTGGTGGGAGGTCAGGGCGGCGGCGAGCCGACGGCTCGGGAGCGCGACCCGCACCTGGGGGTAGCCGGGCAGCGGCAGGGAGGGGACGTGCACGACGGGGGCGGGGCCGTCGTGGGGTGAGCGGACCCCCGGCGGCGGGGCCGGGGTGATCACCAACGGGTGGTGGCCGCGCCGCGACAGGTGCTGAGCGGTCTGCAGGGCACAGTGGGCCACGCCGTTGACGTCGGGGGGATAGGACTCGGTGACGATGGCAACGCGCATACCGACGTTGTCGCCTGCCCCGGCGTGCCCCCGCCCACATCCGCATGTCCGTTCGGAGAACGTCCCATGAGCGCTCGGACATGGACGCGTCAGCGCTGCCCGAGCTCGGGGCGGCGGACGGCCGGCCGGCGCTTCCCGATCAGCCGACGGTCCGGTCGGCGAGCCTGCCGCGCACCGCCGTCTGGACCTCGGCCCGCTCGGCCGGGTCGGCCGCCAGCCGGCGCAGCCGCTCGACGACGCGGGCGTCGCCCGTGGCGACGAACCGGGCGGCGAGCTCCCGGGAGTCCTCCTCGCAGTCCCACAGGCACTCCACGGCGAAGCCCGCGGCGAAGGACGGGTCGGTGGCGGCGAGCGCCCGCGCGGTGTGGCCCCGCAGCTGGGAGGAGGCGGTCTCGCGGTAGACGTGACGCAGCACGGGCACGGCGTTCCTCACCCCGAGCCGGCCCGCCCCCTCCACCAGCGGCCCGAGCTCCCTGGCGTCGCAGCCACGACCGCGCACGGCGCGCAGCAACGCGGCCATCACGCCGGGGGCGTCGCTCGCGTCGCCGCGGCTGGCCAGCATGGCGGCGGCGCAGGAGCCGAGCTCGTCGGGGCGGTCGGCCCAGCGCCTGGCCTGTGCCAGGGCGCCGCGGTCGCTCATCCGGGAGAACGCCGTCACCGCGGCGCGCGCGACGTCGCCGTCCGCGGCGGCGGACGCCGCCTCCAACAGCGGGAAGACCTCGGGGTCGCCGCGCTCGGCGAGGTGCCGCAGCGCCGCCGCCCGCGCCGCGGGTGGCCCGTCGGCCGCCGCCGCCCGCAGCGCGGGACGATCGCCGGGCCCGGCCACGGCGGTCAGGCAACGCGCCGCCGCCGCCTCGCGCCACTGCCGCGGGATCTGTTCGTAGCCCTCCTGGGCCCAGGCCAGGACGGCCGCCACGCTCCAGTCCGGCCGCGGCCCCGAGGGCCGCATCTGCCGCTGCCAGCGGTCGAAGTCCCCGTTGGTCAGGGCGCGCTCCAGCCGGAGGCGCTGCCGGGGGCGGGTCGGGTCCGCCGCCCAGACCCGCCAGGGGCGCGGCTCGAAGGAGTCCCGCACGGTGATGGTCAGGGCCGTCTCGCCCGCCTCGGTGCGCGGGAAGCGCGCCAGGATCGCGGGCCCGAGGGCCCGGAGCCCGGCGTCGTCGTCGCGGACCGCCAGCTCGTCGAGGGCCCAGCGCCAGTTGGCGCCGACCATGGCGTAGCGGCGCAGCAGGGTCAGGGCGCGCCGGTCGCCGTAGGAGGAGAGGTGGCCGAGGACGGACAGGGCCAGGCCGGTGCGTTCCTCGTCGCCCTCACGCTCCTCGCCCGCGCCGCCGGCCGCGAGGTCGTCGGGGTGGAAGAGGTGGGCGGCGACCGCGTCGAGGTCGGCCCCGAGCTCCCTGAACAGGCGCGCGTAGTACAACGAGCGGTGCTCCAGCCGCCAGTCACGGCGTGGGTCGTGCAGCACACAGTGCTCCAGCGCCGCGACGGCCGTCGCGCGGGGGGCGGCCAGGGCGTGCAGCCACCCGTCGCCGCGGCCGCGCTGGAGCAGCCCGAGGAGGGTGCCGCTGGGCGCTATGCCTGATTCGATCGGACTGGCGAACATACGGGTCAGCATCCGGTGCGAAGGTTACGGTGGCAACGGGATTTCCGTTGCGCGGCTCCTTGCCCCTCCGGGCCCCGCCTACACCTCTCTCGGCCCTGACCGGGCAGGTTTCCCCTCCGGCGGGCCGCCCGGCGGCCGAAAGTCTTACGCTGTGCGGAACGGTGTGCGACAGTCTGGAGTCAGTGATCCTCGGTCGCCGCGCCGGGTCGGCCACCCTGTGCGAGATCACGTGCGACGCTCGACCCGCACCCGGCGACACCACCCTGCCGCGCCTCCTCGGGGACCCGCCATGCTCTCCTTCCAGCCACCTGACCACTCCACGGACGACGCGGCGGACGGCGCGTGCACCGACGGCCCCGACGCCGGGGACCTCACCACGCTCGACACGCTGATCGCCCGGACCCACCGCCTGCGCCAGGAGGTCGAGGCCGTCCGGCGGGCCGGCCCCTCCCGCGGGTCGCGGCAGCGGATACGACGGGCGGTGTGGGACCTCACCGCCCGCCAGCTGGAGGACGTCGGGGAGCGCCTCGACGAGCTCAGGGCGACGACGAGCCGGGAGGGCCGGGCGCGCCTGGGCGGGCGCGTCGGCAGCGCCGAGTGGAACCTGCTGACCGACGGCGTGACGTGGTCCCCGGAGGTCTTCGCGATCTTCGGCAGGGACGAGCGGGACGGCCCGCTCACGCTCGACCAGCTTCCCTCCCGGCTGCTCGAACAGGACCAGCCGACGCTGACCGCCGCCGTCACCGCCTGCCTGGTGGACGGGCGGCCCATGGACTGCGAGTTCCGGGTGGTCCGCCAGGACGGCTCGACGCGCACGGTGCAGCTGTCGGGCGAGCCGATCCTCGACGACCGCGGCGGCACGGTGGCGATGTGGGCGGTGTTCCGCGACGTCAGCGAGGTGCGCCGCAGCGAGACCGCGGTCAGGGACGCCGTCCTCGGCGAGGGCGGCGCCGGAGCGCTCACCACGGGCTCGGCGCTCGGCCCGTCGGCGCGGGAGGGCGAGGAGCTGCGGCGGCAGCGGCGCGTCACCCGGGCGGAGCAGGGCGTGGCCGTGGAGCTCGCCCAGGCCGCGCTGGCTCCCTGGCTCGGCCCGCCGGAGACGGGGCCGGCGGGCGAGCCCGGCACTCTCGAACTCGCCGCCCGCTACCTGCCGGCGCGGGACGGCGCGCCGATGAGCGGCAAGTGGTACGACGCGCTCGCGCTGCCGGACGGCAGCCGGCTGCTCAGTGTGGGAGACCTCTCGGGGCAGGGCCCCGCGGCGGCGGCGAGCACCGCGACGGCGCTCGGCGCCGTCCGCGGCATCGCCCTGACCGGCGCCGCCCCGGGTGACCTCCTCGGGTACCTCAACCAACTGCTCGACCACGGCATGCATCCGGTGCTGGCCAGCGCCGTCTGCTGCCGCTACGAGCCGGCGCCCCGGGGCGCGGGCGGCACGCTGGTGTGGGCGCAGGCGGGTCACCCGGCCCCGATGCTGTGCCGGCGCGGGGTGGGCCGGGGTCTGGCGCGCCCCGCCGGGCCGCTGCTCGGCACGGTGACCGACGCCGGGTACGCGCAGCGCACCGACCGGCTGGAACCGGGTGACGTGCTGGTGCTCGCCACCGATGGACTGTTTCCAGCCATCCCCGAGGCGGTCCGGACGGTGGACGGCGTGGACCGGCGGCTGGCCGCGCTGGCGCCCCGGCTGAGTACGGCCGGCAGCGCGGAGCACTGCCTGGAGGAGCTCGTGGAGTCGTGCGGCGAGACGGGCCGGCAGGACGACGCCTGCGTGCTGGTGGCCCGCGTCGTGCCCTGAGGCGCGCGCGGCCGGGAGAGACGCGACGGCGGCCCCACGGATCCGTGGGGCCGCCCGGTCCTGCTCCGGACGCCCGCCGCGGGTCGCCCACCGCGGCCCGTCCGTCTCACACGGCGCGACCGGAGGCCGCCGCGCCGCCCGGCGCGCGCGCCAAGGCCTGGCCGATCTCCTCGCGCAGCTCCCTGACCGCGGGGGTGTCCGCGTAGGCGGCGGTCAGCCGGTGCATCTCGCTCAGCCGGTCCCACGTCCTGTGGGAGGAGTTGGACCTTATGGCGTTCAACGCGAGCCGGGCGTAGCTCTCGGCCTGCTCCGGGTCGTCGGCGATGAAGCACGCCGAGGCCACCGTGATGTGGTCGAAGATCTGCGAGCGGTCCCGCCCCTGGGCACGGAGCTCCAGCGCCCGCTTGGCGTGCCGTTCGGCGGGGCGGGCGGCCGACGGCTCGTGCTCGGCCAGCGTGCGGTGCGCCAGCGCCTGCATGCCGTGCAGGTCCGCCTCGTCGAACATCTGCATCCAGGTGGGCGTGGGTTCGTCACGCCGGTCGGAGACGAACAGCTCCTCGGCCTGGCCGAGGGTGCGGTGCACGGCCTGCCGGTTCCCCGTCGCGGCGTGCGCCCACGCCTCGACGGTCAGGAGCATCGAGCGGGTGCGCGGCAGCGCCTCCCGCCCCGATCCCGCGTGCGCCAGCCGCATCAGGTCCAGCGCCTCCCCCGGTCGGGAGAGGTGCACCATCTGACGCGCCGCGCGGGAGAGCGCCTCGGCCGCGCGTGGCCGGTCACCGCTCTCGCGGGCGGCGTGCGCGGCGATCAGGAAGTACTGCTGGGCGGTCGGCTCCATGCCCACGTCGTGGGACATCCAGCCGGCCAGCACGGCGAGGTTGGCCGCCACGCCCCACAGGCGGCGCTGGAGCACCGGGGCGTGGCGGTAGGCGAGCATGCCGCCGACCTCGTTCAGCTGACCCACCACGGCCTTGCGCTGGAGGCCACCGCCGCGGGTGGCGTCCCAGGCGCGGAAGATCTCCACGGAGCGTTCCAGCGCGTCGATCTCCTCGGCGCCCAGCGGCACGGCCTCGTACCGGTCAAGGCCCACGGGGTCGCTGACGGACGGTGAGTCGTCGGGGGAGGTGGTGTCCGGGTCTGCCCGGAGCCAGTCGTACAGGGCGTCGCTGAGCGCCGAGCCCGCCACGAGGGCCGCTCCCGCGCTCACCACGCCGCGTCGATTGAGCATGAGATCCATTCCCGTGAATTCGGTGAGGACCTCGGCTGTCCGCTGGGGAGCCCACGGCAGCTCCATCGTCGGCCGCCGCTTCCCCGCGTCCCCTGGCCGGCGCAACCCGAGATCCTCGATGGTCACGACACGGCCGAGTCGCTCGGTGAAGAGGAACGCCAGCACCTCGGGCACGGGATCGCGCGGGGTCTCCCCCCCGTCGATCCAACGCCGCACCCGCGAGGTGTCCGTGGCCAGCTGGGGATAGCCCTGGGCCGCCGCCTGCCGGTTCACCAGCCTGGCGAGTTCGCCCTTGGACCATCCGGCGAGCCGGAACATGTCCGCGAGACGGTTGTTGGGTCCTCCGGTCACTCAAGCCCCCAGGATCTCGGCTGAGTTGACCCTAGCCGCCGCTCGGCGGCCCGAAGACCATTCGCCAGGGTTCGCCAGGGCACGCCAGATGGTGTGCCACCCGCGCGAGGGAGTGGGGTAGAAACGCGCCACCCCGGCCTGGGTGACCTCCACGGCATTTCCCCAGGGTGCCGGTCGGGCCACCCTGGGCCGGGGGCGCGGTTCGCACTTCGGGATATTCCGGAACATGAAGGGATCATGCCCGCCTATGTACCCAGCACCCTCCCCCGTGGCCACCCGGGCCCGTTCGCGGATGGGCGGCCAGGTGAGCGGCGCCCCCGGCGTGGACCAGCGCCCGCGCCGGGCGCGCCGCACCGGGCTGCCGCTGCCGCCCGGCGGGCGACTGGACTTCGCCGGGGCGCGGGGCGCCCGGCTGCGCCAGGCCCTCCTCGCCGTGCACGAGATCTGCCCCGAGTTCAACGCGGTGCGGGCCCTACGGGACGACCGACACTCCGTGACGTTGCTCGGCACCACGAGCCGGCGCGCGGCCGTGGCCACCTGCCTGCTGGAGCCGAGCGGCCCCCGGGCGGAGCGCCTCCGGCAGGAGATAGCGGTCTACCGCGGCTTCGTCCGCCACCGACCGCTGGTGCGCGTGCCGGCGCTGGTCGCGGCCGACGCGCACCAGGGAACGCTCGTGGTCGACTTCGTGCCCGGCCGGACCGCCGCCTCCCACCGCCATCCCGCCGTGCCGCCGTCGGCGGTCGACCTGCGCGTGGTCATGGGAGCGCTCCGGCGACTGAACGCGTGGCGTCCGCCCGTCGGCTTCTTCCCGCACGCCCCGAGCTATCCGGCGCAGCTCTCCCGGTACCACGCGCTGGGCCTGCTCACCGACCGCGACGTGAGTGACCTTCAGACCCTGCTGCTCGGGCTGCGGGTCCGGAGCGGGCTACACGGCCCGCAGGAGCTGCCGCGGCAGTTCTGCCACGGTGGCTCGCCGTTGACGAACGTGGTGCTCTCGCCGGCCGGGCCCGTGATGGTGGGCTGGGAGGCGGCCGGCTGGTACCTGCCGGGCTACGACCTGGCGACGCTGTGGGTGCTGGTCGGCAGCGCGAGCCTCGGCCGCCGCCGGATCAGCCAGCTCGCCCAGGTGGACGGCCCGGCGGGCAGGGACGCCTTCCTGGTGAACCTGATGCTGGTCCTCACCCGGGAGATCCGCCTCTGCGAGGCCGCGGTGCAGCGCGCGATGCGCTCCCCGTCGGTGCTGCCGCCCAGCGGCCAGGGCGTCACCGGGGCGTTGGCGTACGGCGAGGAGCAGCGGCTTCTCCTGCGCCGGCTGTACGACGACTGCGCGCTCGTGCGGCGCGCGGTGAGGGCGGCCGTGGGCACCAGGTGATCCGGCGCGGCGGGGGCGGGGCGGGGCGCGGACCGGGACCAGGCCGGGGCGAGGGCTGGGGCGGGTGAGAGGGCCGGGGGCGGGCCTCAGCGCTGGAACATCTCCGCCGGCAGGGGCTTGAGCAGCTGGTAGAGCTCCTCGCTGATGGGGCGGTCCCAGGACGCGATGGTCACCAGCACCCCGTCGCTGCGGTCGAACTGGACGCAGGAGACGCGGCCCTCGGTGCACGAGATCCGGCGCACGATCAGCAGGTTGCCGTCGTGCATGACGGGGATCTCCTCGGTGCCGGTGGCCCTCACGTCCTCCTCGATGCCGAGGGCCGCGAGAAGCTGGTGGACCTCGAAGGGCACGTCGTCCTCGCCGACCTCGCGGGCCGGGGAGCCCTCGGGAAGGTTGCCGATGACCATCGCGGGCCCTCGCCCGCCGAACAGGTCGTAACGGAGGACCACACCCTGGCAGCTGCCGTCGGCGGCGGGCAGCAGTCCCGCGCCGAGTATGCCTGGCCAGTCCCCCGGGTCCATGGCCAGGACGTCGAAGTCCGGCCCGGCGGGCGAAGCGGAGCTGCGGCGGCGGAGAAACGACATGCCGCCATGGTACGTGGGCTCCGCCGGCGCGGCTCGGCCCGAGGGGCCTACCCGCCGTCGCGGGGGGCCGCGACCTGACGGTAGAGCTCGACGGCCTCGCCCGCGCGGCCGAGGCGCTCCAGGCAGTGCGCCTCGTCGTTGCGGCTCAGCAGCGAGTCGGGGTGCCCGGCGCCCAGCACCCGCTCACGGGCCTGGCGGACCTGGCGGTACTCGGTCAGCGCCTCCTCCCACCTCCCGAGCCAGCCGAGCGCCACGGCGATCTCCCGGCGGCTGACCAACGTGTCGGGGTGGTCGGGGCCGAGGATCTGGGAGCGGGCCGCCCACACCTGGCGCGCCTCGGCCAGCGCCTGGTCCCAGTGCCCCATCCGTCCCAGGCTGATGCCGAGGCCGTGGCGTGCCCGGAGCGTCTCCGGGTGGGCGCGCCCCTGGCTGCGGGTGCGCGCGACGACCAGCTCGCGGTAGAGGTCCAGCGCCTCGGCGCGGCGGCCGAGGCGGCCGAGGCTGATGCCGATCTCGTAGCGCGCGTCGAGCGTCGTCGGGTGGTCGGCGCCGAGCACGGCGGCGCGGGCCTGCGTGACCTCCTGGTAGGTGGCGAGCGCCTCCTCCCAGCGGCCCAGCCGGCCCAGGGCGTAGGCGGTCTCGAACCGGCTGTCGAGGGTCTCGGGGTGGTGCGCTCCCAGGACGCGCTCCCGCTCGGCGGCGACGGTCCTGTGGACCTCGTACGCCTCCGGCCAGCGGCCGAGCCGGCCCAGGCTGCGCGCCGCGCTCTGCCGGCTCGCCAGCACGGCGAGGTACTCGGGGGCGGGACCGCGCCGCTCCTGCGGGAGCTGGGTGACGGTGGTGCTCACCATGCCCGTCCACTGCCCGGTCAGGCCCGCGGAGCGGTCGGGCGGCGGCAGCCGCAACGACCAGGAGCCGCTCGCCCGGGAGCCGGCGCTCATGCCCCGGGTCCACTCCGGCAGCCGCTCGGCCGGCGAGCGCTGCGCGGGCACCTGTCCCGTCGCCTGGCTGACGATCTGGCCGGTGGCGTGGCGGATCGCGGGGCGCGGGCCGTCCTGGGCCGCCGCGGCGACGAGGCCCCGGGCGACGTCGGCCGCGTCCTCGGGGCGGTCGTCGGGGTCCTTGGCGAGCAGGTCGAGGATGAAGCGCTCCAGCCCCTCGGGGATCTCGGGCCGGCGGGAGCGGGGCGGCTCGGGGGCGGTGTCCCGGTGCCCGACGAGGATGGCGTAGGGGTCGCCGAGGTCGAACGGGGGGGCACCGGTCACCAGCTCGTACAGCACGCAGCCGAAGGAGTACAGGTCGCTGCGGTGGTCCACGGTGGTGCCGGCGATCTGCTCGGGCGACATGTAGTGCGGCGTGCCCATGGCCATGCCGACGGACGTCAGCTTGGCGCTCATGCCGATGTCGTGGGCGAGGCGCGCGATGCCGAAGTCGCAGATCTTCACCGTGCCGTCGGTCAGGCGCATGATGTTCGCCGGCTTCAGGTCCCGGTGGACGATGCCGCGGTCGTGGGTGTAGGCGAGGGCGGCGGCGACCTGGTCGGCGATGTCGGTGACCTCGACCACCGGCAGCGGGGCCTGGCGGCGGTCGCTGAGGACCTCGGAGAGGTTGCGGCCCTCCAGCAGCTCCATCACCAGGTAGAGGACGCCCTCGTGCTCGCCGAAGTCGTGCACGACGGTGACGCCGCGGTGCTGCAGACCGGCGGCGACGCGCGCCTCACGGCGGAAGCGCTGGCGCAGCGCGTTCAGGAAGGACTCCTCGTGGCGGGAGCCGAGCGGCTTCAGGCACTTGACGGCGACACGCCGGTCCAACGCCTCGTCCCGGGCACGCCAGACCTCGCCCATGCCCCCGCGCCCGATCAGTTCGAGCAGCTGGTAGCGGCCATGGATCAGCGTCCCTTGCGCCATCGCCTGTCTCTCGCCCCCGTCGTCGGCCCGGTTTCCTTCACCACGCCTCCCCAGTATGGCTTCCAGGCCCGGCCGTTCTTATGCCCTGGTACCCGATCAGGCCTCGCGGGGCGGCTCGTGGCCCGCCGACGCGTGGGGCGTCGCCCGCCGCGGGCCGGGGGCCGCGGTCACGGCGTCGACGGCCCGGAGGCCGACCCCGCCGACCCCGTCGGGCCGGTCGTGCCCGTCGGGTCGGCCGTGCGCGTCGCGCCCGCCGGGCCGTGCTCGCGGCTCCCGACGGCGGACAGCGGCCGGGCCAGGGACTCCAGCGAGCGCCGTTCGGCGGGGAGGGCGAGGAAGAGCGCCACCAGGCCCGCCGCCGTCATCACCGCGGCGCCGAGCTGGAACGCGATCACCGTGTCGGCGACCACGCCGCTCTCGGTCAGGTCGGCGAAGACCAGCGGGCCGGTGATACCGCCGACCGCCGTGCCGACCGCGTAGAAGAACGCGATGGCCAGGGCCCTGGTCTCCATGGGGAAGATCTCGCTGACCGTCAGGTAGGCGCTGCTGGCGCCGGCCGAGGCGAAGAAGAGCACTGCGCACCAGCAGGCGGTCATCGTCGTCGCGTCCAGGTGGCCGCCGTCGAACAGGGCGGCGGTGCCGAACAGCAGCAGCCCGCTGGCCAGGTACGTTCCCGAGATCATCGGGCGCCGCCCGACGGTGTCGAAGAAGTGTCCGAGCAGCAGCGGGCCGAGGAAGTTCCCCACCGCGATGACGGCGAAGTAGTAGCCGGTGTGGTCGGACCGCACGTCGAAGAAGGACACCAGGATCGCGCCGTAGCCGAAGGTGATCGCGTTGTAGAGGAACGCCTGGCCGACGAAGAGGGACAGGCCGAGCGTCGCGCGGCGCGGGTAGTCGCGGAAGACGGTCCTGGCGATGGTGACGAAGCCGATGGTGCGGCGCTGACGGATGGTGATCTCGCCCTCGGGGGGCGGAAGGGTCCGGCCGGTCTCGGCCTCGATCCGCCGTTCCACGTCGGCGACCAGCGCCTCCGCCTCCTCGCCCCGGCCGTGGATGAACATCCAGCGCGGCGACTCGGGGACGGTGCGGCGCACCAGCAGGATGACCAGGCCCAGGACCACACCGAGCGCGAAGGTCAGCCGCCAGCCGACGTCGGCCGGGAAGAGCGAGGTGTTCAGCATGACGACGGACAGCAGGGCACCGCCGACCGCGCCCAGCCAGTAGCTGCCGTTGATGATCAGGTCGACCCGGCCGCGGTACCTGGCCGGGATGAGCTCGTCGATCGCCGAGTTGATCGCCGCGTACTCCCCGCCGATGCCGAAGCCGGTGACGAAGCGGAACAGGAAGAACCACCAGGACTCGAACGCCAGCGCGGTCAACGCGGTGGCACCCAGGTACACGGCCAGGGTGATCAGGAAGAGCTTCCTGCGGCCGAAGACGTCGGTCAGCCACCCGAAGAACAGCGCCCCCAAGCAGGCGCCGGCGACGTACGAGGCGGCGGCGACGCCCGTCACCTCGGAGGCGGTGATGGGCAGGCCGCTGCCCTCCTCCGACAGGCGGCTGGCGATGTTCCCGACCACGGTGACCTCGAGCCCGTCGAGGATCCACACGGTGCCCAGGCCGATCACGATGGTCCAGTGCCACCGCGACCACGGCAGCCGGTCGAGCCGGGCCGGCACGTTCGTGGTGTGGAGCCGGCCGCTTCCCGCCCGCGTCGTCACGGCGTGGTCCTGGCCGGCCGGGCGGCACGGGGCCGCCGGGCCCGCCGGGCGGTGCGCCCGCGCGTCCGGGCGCGCACGGGGTCGGCGAGCGGGTGACGCACGCGGGACTCCCTCCGGTCGGCGGTACAGCCTTCGGCGGGTAGCCTCCGCCGTCGCGCGGAAACCCTGGTTTGCGGCGGGGCGCGCCGGGCACCCGTGAGCGATGCCTCGCAGTGCCGACGACCGCCCGCTCCCCGACGACGACGCCCCGCACGCACGACGCCGGGAGACCCCCGCGGAACGGGACGACCGCAACCTCGCGGAGCTCCTCCAGGAGCTGCGCGTCACCCAGACCGGCGTGCAGATCCTGTTCGCCTTCCTCCTCACCCTCGCCTTCACCGACGGGTTCGAGGACCTCGACGGGACGCAGCGCGCCGTCTACGTCGTGACGCTGCTGCTCGCGATGGTCGCGACGGTGCTGTTCGTCGCCCCGGTCGCGCTCCACCGGGTGCTGTTCCAGCGGGGCCACAAGCGAGCCATCGTGCACACCTCGTCCCGCCTGGCCACCGCGGGACTCGGCGTCCTGGCGCTGACGTTCACGGGCGCGCTGCTGCTGGTGGTGGACGTCGTCGAGGGGCGGGGTGCCGGCATCGCCGTCGCGGTGGGCTGCCTGGTGTTGTGCGGCTGCCTGTGGGGCGCCCTCCCGGCCCTCGTCGGCCGCGCCACGCCGCGCCGACCGCACCGCCACGCGGACGGCCGGGACCGTCCTCCGGGCGGGCCCAGGGGCCCCGGCGCCCCGAGGTGACGCGTCGCCGACGGCCTCCGTGGGGCGGCGCGCGCCAGGTGAGCTGACACGCCGTCAGTGGCCGCGGGCGTGGGACCGGGCGGCGCCACCGCCTGGCGTTCTCCCCACGTTCACCCACGGGCGGCAGTGGGCAGGAACCATGGGATCATCCGAGACTGACGGCGTCTCGCGTCCCCACACCTGCCCTGTGCCTGACCAGCACAGCCGCTCACCGCAGGAGGCTCGCCGTGCACGGCAACGACATGGACGTCTTCGGGGTTTCCCCTCTGGAGGAGAGGGTGTACCGGCACTTTCTCCGGCACCCGGAATCGGCTGTCGAGGGTGCCCTCGTGGCGCTCGGCGTCGAACAGCGCGCGCTGGACCGGGCCGTGGCGCGGCTCGTCGAGCTACGCCTGCTCAGACCCGGGGATCGGCCGGAGTGCATGTGTCCGACCGATCCGGAGATGGCGGTGGCGCGGCTGACCGAGCTGCGCCTGCGGGACGTCTACCAGGAGGTCCAGCGCCTCACCCAGAGCCGGCACGTGCTGGCGGGGCTACGCGCGGAGAGCTCGGCTGCCTCGGCGGAGGGAGGCATGGCGGGCGGCTTCGGCGGCGAGAGCGGTGTGGAGGAGCTGGACGGGAAGGAGGAGCTGCGCAGTCGGATGGAGGACCTGGCGTTCTTCGCCAGGGAGGAGATCGTCTCGGTCGAGCCGGGCGTCGACCTGATGTCCACGCGGGTCGGCCAGGCGCGGGCGCTGGAGTGGCGGGCGCTGCGGCGGGGGGTGCGCAGACGGCTGGTGGTGCCGCCGGAGGCGCTGCGGCACGCGCCGGTCGCCGGCTATCTGCGGGAGCTGCTGGCCAGGGGTGGGCAGGTCAGGGTGGCGGCGCAGATGTCGGACCAGGTCGCGGTCTACGACCGCAGGGTGGCGCTGATGCCGCAGGATCCGAAGAACATCGAGCACGGCGCCCTGCTGGTGCGGGGCCGGGCGCTGGTCAGCACCCTGCTGGGGTTGTTCGAGAAGGTGTGGGACCAGGCCGAGGACGTGGCCGTCGAGCTGCGGGAGCCGGGCGGGGAGCGGGGCCCGGAGCTGTCGGAGCCGGAGCTTCGCGTGCTGCGCATGATGTGCGAGGTCAGCAAGGACGAGACGGGCGCCCGCGACCTGGGCGTCTCGGTGCGGACCTACCGCCGTCACATCGCGGACGTGATGCGGCGCCTGGGCGCCTCGACCCGGGCGCAGGCGGCCCTGTTGGCCCGCGAACGCGGCTGGCTCTGACGGCGGCCGGCGGTCGTGTGCCCGGCGGCCCTGTGCCGGGCGGTCGTGTGCCGGGCGGTCGTGTGCCGGGCGGTCGTGTGCCGGGCGGTCGTGTGCCGGCCCTGCCGGCGCCGCCGACCCGCCGTCGGCTCAGGGCTCCACCGACCAGCCAGCGCAGGCGCGGTGGGTGAGCGCGTCGCCCATCGCGCGGTGGGCCAGCAGGGGTGCGGCGTCCTCGGGGACGGCCAGCCGCAGGCGGATGCGCTCGGACTCCACCCGCAGGCCGTGCGGGAGGTGGGCGCGCAGCAGCCACAGCAGGCGGACGGCGGTGGTCTCGGCGGGCGGGGCGTCGAGGGCGTGGCGCACCACCGCGACCTCCACGGTGTGCCGGGCGGTCATCGTGCTGCCTCCGGGACGCCTGCCGGCTCCCGGGCGGGGCGCAGCGCCTGCCGGGCGGCGACGGCGAGCGCCTCGACGCCGGTGGGCAGGGTCGTTCTGACGTCCGGCGCGAAGGCGGGCGCGTGGTTGCCCGGCACGGGGCGGCCGGTTCTGGCCGCCTCCCGGCGGGCGGCGGCGGAGACGGTGCCCAGCATCCAGTAGCCGAGCCGGATGTCCCGCCCGCCGTGGAGTTCCGCGCCGGCGGGTCCGAACCACGCGACGTCCTCGGTGGCGGTGGCCGGCTGCCACTCCAGGACCCGGCCGGCGCCGAACGCCGCGGCGTGCGCGGCGCGCAGCCGCGAGGTCAGCGGCCGGTCGGCGAACAGGGCCCGGGAGCGGGCCCGGACGGTGACCTCCGGCGGCCGGGGCGCGCCCGAGGCCTCCGCCTCGGCGGTCAGCACCCGCCGCACCCCGCCCAGCAGCCGCTCCAGGGCGCCGTCGTCGAACGCCCGCAGGCTGATGCCCAGCTCGGCGCGGTCGGGGATCACGTTGGCCTCGGTGCCCGCAGCGAGACGGCCCACCGTCAGCACGGCCTGTTCGGCGGGCGCGCACTCCCTGGCGACCAGCGTCTGGAGGCGCAGCACGGCCGCAGCCGCCGCCACCACCGGGTCCACGGTCAGGTGGGGCGCCCCGGCGTGCCCGCCGGTGCCGTGCAGCACCGCGTCCACGGCGAGGGAGCCGGCCAGCACCGGGCCGCCGGCGTGGGCGACGGTGCCGGCGGGCAGCGGCGCAGTGTGCTGGGCGAGGACCACGTCGGGCCGGCCGGTCAGCTCGTAGAGCCCGTCGCGCAGCATGGCGCGCGCCCCGTCGAGGGTCTCCTCGGCCGGCTGCCCGACGACCGCGAGCGTGCCGCGCCAGCCGTCGACGTCCCGGGCCAGCAGTCGCGCCGCGCCGGCCAGCGCCGCGAGGTGGAGGTCGTGGCCGCAGGCGTGGGAGACGCCGGGGACGGTGCTGGCGTAGCGCAGCCCGCTGGCCTCGTGGACGGGCAGCGCGTCGAGTTCCGCGCGCAGCAGCACCGTGGGCCCCTCGCCCCGGCGCAGCAGGCCGACGACGCCGTGGCCGCCGACGCCCCGGGTGACGGCGTAGCCGTCGGCGGTCAGCCAGTCGGCCAGTACCCCGGCCGTGCGCTCCTCCGCGCCCGAGGGTTCGGGATGGAGGTGGACGTCGAGGCAGCACTCCACGGCGGCACGGAGGACTTCGGCGGGAACGGCCATGCGCCACGCTCCTTCCCTGGCGGCCCCAGGCTGTCGGACGGGGTGATCAGCGCGGACTCAGGCCGCTGTCGCGGGTGGTCAGCGAAGTGACAGCGGTCGGTGGGCGGCTCTGGCGGCGGCCCTGGCTTCAATGAGGGAACGACCGGCGGACCGCCGTTCCCGGTGGGACGCCCGCCCAACGACGAAAGGAGTCGCGATGTCTGACAAGCCGCAGCTGTCCACGCTGGCCGACGAGATCCTGGAGCTGGAGTCGGAGACCTTCGAGATCTCGGACTACTCGGACCAGGCCGAGGTCGTGCTCGCCGGTTCCACCTCGTGCTCGTCCACCTCGACCTGTTCCAGCACCACCAGCACCACCTCGTGCAGCGCCTGACGCGCTGTCGCGACTGATCTCGCACGCCAGGCAGCCCTCCCGGGACGGAGTCAGAACCTCCCGCGAGGGCTGCGGCGTTTCCGGGTACCGCCACGAGGACGGGCCCGCAGGGGACGGGTCGGAGGGAACGGCCGGAGGGAGCACGGGTCGTCACGGGAACGGGTGCGGCACGCGGCGGGGCCGCCCGGCGGAGTCCAGCAGCCGGGGCATCAGCAGCGCGCGCTGGCGGTGCCAGCCGAAGTCCAGCGGCAGCAGGCCGGGCACCACCGTGGCGGTGGTGCGCAGCCCGACGGCGCGCTGTTCCGGTGAGGTCTGGTCGACGGCGACCGCGTCGTGTCCCCGGGCGGCCAACGCCTCGGTGACCAGCCGCAGGTCGTCCCGCAGGTCCCGGGTCGCCGGCCGCGCCGCGGCCCAGTCGGCGAAGACCTCGGCCAGCGGCAGCGCCGGGGCGTCGGTGAGGAACTCCTCGGCGTGCTCGGCCATCCGGGGCAGGCCGTAGAGCTGCGCGTGGTCCTTCAGGTGCCGCACCAGGCCGAAGTCGTCGGCCATCGCCTCCAGTTCGGCGCGGCGCTCGGCCACCTGGTAGGGCAGGTGGGGGATGTAGGTGAGCACCTCGCTGAGCGCCCCGGTCAGTGCCGCGCCCGGGTCCAGGCTCGCCGCGGCGCCGAAGGACAGCAGCCCCTCGCCGCCGTCCTCCCGCACGGCCAGCGCGGTGATCACGGGAACGCCGAGGTCGCTGCGGGTGTCGAAGGCCCGCACCTGGTAGCCGAGCAGCGCGGCCCGGTCCAGCATCCCGCGCACCCGGGCGTCGCCGGTCGAGCGGGGGTCGACCCTGGTCAGCCGGCGCCGCCCGTACCAGGCGAGCAGGAACGCGTCCCGCTCGACCAGCTCCAGCAGCCCGAAGAGCACGGCCTCGGCGAGGCTGCCGCCGGTGGCGCAGCCGTTGGAGCACTCGAAGACGAAGTTGTCCGAGGGCACGCCCGCGCCGTAGTGGACCAGGCGGGCGGGCACGAGCACCGGGTGGTCGCCGCGCAGCGCGTGGCCCCAGATCCACGGGATGGGGCGGGTCGGGTCGAACGGCTCGACCATCGGGTCGTTCTCGTACGTCTCCGGCGCGTAGAGCCCACACCGCCGGGGGTCCACGACCGCCGCCTCGCCCCAGGCCTCGACGAGCGCGTCGAGGGAGCCCGTCACCGGGCGCAGCCCGCGCCGCGCGTGGGTGCCGGCGTAGCGTTCCAGCCCCTCCAGGTGGGCCAGGGTCCTGCTGGTGGCGTAGGCGTCGGCCTGGCCGCTGAAGGTGACGTCGTTGAGGCCGGCGTAGCCGCGCACGAAGGTGCTGCCGGAGATCGGCGCCGTGGTGGTCGAGGCAGGGTTGAGGTGGGTGGTCGAGCCGAGCGCGCCGCAGACCGGGTTGGTGAGCGCCGCCTCGGGCAGGGCGAGGGCGTGGAGCGGGCTGACGCGGTAGACGTCGGGCGCCGGCTTCGGCGCGGGGTCCAGCCGCATGCGGCCGTGCTCGGGCGCGTCGTCCGCGGGTGTCACGCAGGAGGGGCACAGCGGCTCGGGAAGCAGCGGGACGGTGGCCAGGGCCAGGGTCCCGAGGTCGACGCGGGTGACCCGGGGCAGCCCGTCGGGCGAGGAGCGGCCGGTGACGGCGCGGCAGACGGCCCGGACGGCGTCGACGGCGTGGTCGGTCAGCACGGGCCAGGCGGCGCCGCCGACGGGGGCGAAGCCGCCTTCGAGGGCCTCCCGTTCCGAGCGGGTGCGCAGCCGCTGCCAGCGCATCGCCAGGCACCGCCCGCAGGCGGGCCGCGCGGGGTCGGCGCCCCAGGGGCCGACGAGCAGCGCGCGGGAGCTGAGGTGGACGGTGGCGGCCGGGCGGGTCGCGGACCAGCGGTCCCGGTCGGGGTGGAGGGTGTCGCCCACGCCGAGCGGCACCACCACGGGTGCGGGGCCCCGGCCGCCCTCGCTGGCCCAGCGCCGGCGCAGCGCGTCCGCGAGGCGGGCCGTGGCAGCCTCGAAGGGCGCGGCGGCCATGTCCGTGTCTGCGTCCGTGTCCCTGGTCGCGGTCGTCATGTGCGGTCGCTCCAGCGGAAGACGCGGAACGCCACGACACCGAGGACGAGCGCGAACGCCACGAGCCCGCCGCAGGCGACGGCGACGTCCGCGCCGCCGCCCGCGTCGGTGAGGGCGGCGGCGATCCCGTCGTTGAGGTGCCGCAGCGGCAGCACCCACGACAGCGCCTGCATCCAGGACGGCATCGCGTCCAGCGGGTAGAACGAGCCCGACAGAAACGCCATCGGCACCATCAGGCAGTTGGCGACGGCGGCCACCGCCTCGGGGGTCCTGGTGAAGGAGCCCACGATGGCGCCGAGCGCGAGGAACGCGGTGATGCCGAGCACCAGCACGGGCAGCGCCAGCGGCCAGCCGGCGTCCAGCCGAAGGCCCAGCGCGGGCAGCAGCGCCACCGCCACGAAGAGCACGGCCTGCACGAGTCCGATGCCGAGCGCCAGCACGTAGCGGGAGCCGAGCACGGCGCCGAGGGGCGTCGGCGTCATGCGGATCAGCCGCAGGATGTCGTCCCTGCGCCACTGCATCAGCACGAACCCGACGCCGAAGACCGCCGCGTTGGCCACGCCCCAGGACAGCACCCCGGGCGCGATGTAGGCGATGTAGGGCCGGCCGCTCTCCTCCACCGTCTGGCCGTGGAAGATCAGCCCGAAGACGACGAGGAAGAGCAGCGGGAAGGCGAAGGTGAAGAAGAGCGTGGTCTTGTCCCGGGTGTAGGCCCGGTAGCCGGCCTCCGCCAGCGCGGAACGGGCACTCATCGGATGCCTTTCGTGGCTGCCCCGGCCGGACGGCCGGGGAGCGGACGGGCCCTCGCGGGGCGGGGTGGGGTCGTGGGCTGGGTGGTGGGCTGGGTCGTGGGCATCGCTAGCTCTGGTCGGTGAGGTGGAGGTAGACGTCCTCCAGGCTCGCGGTGCGGGTGCGCACCCCGTGCAGCCCGGCGACCCTCTCGACGGCGGCGAGGACGGGGCCGGCGTCCTCGGTGCGCAGCACCAGCGCGTCGGACTCGCGGGTGACCTCGGTGACGCCGGGCAGCGCCCTGGCGTCCGCCTCGCTCAGCCGCTCGGCCGGGACCAGCAGCCACACCGAGGAGCCGCCGCGCGCCACCAGCCGGCCGGGGCTGTCCAGGGCGGCGACCCGGCCGCGGGCGATGATCGCGACCCGGTCGCACAGCGCCTCGGCCTCGTCCAGGTGGTGGGTGGTGTAGACGATGGTGCGGCCGGCTCTCTTCAGCTCCCGCAGCAGCTGCCACAGGGTGCGGCGGGCCTGCGGGTCGAGCGCGGCGGTGGGCTCGTCGAGGAAGATCAGCTCGGGCGCGTGCACGAGGGCCGAGGCGATCGCCAGCCGCTGGCGCTGCCCGCCGGAGAGATCCTCGACCCGGACGCCGGCCTGGTCGCCGAGCCCGACGAGGGCCAGGGTGCGGTCGACGGCGGCGCGTTCGGCCCCGTAGAGGGCGGCCACGGTCCGCAGGTGTTCGTGGGCGGTCAGCCGCACGAAGAACGCGGAGCTCTGGGTCTGCACGCCCAGGCGCGGCAGCAGCGCCGTGTCGCGGGGCCAGGGCGCCTGGCCGAGCACCTCCACCACTCCCCCGTCGGCCTGCCGCAGCCCCTCCATGATCTCGATCAGGGTGGTCTTGCCGGCGCCGTTCGGGCCGAGCAGCCCGAAGAACTCGCCGCGCCGGATCGTGAACGACACGCCGTCCACCGCGTGGACGTCGCCGTAGCGCTTCCGCACCGCCTCCAGGCGGACGGCCGGGCTCTCCCCGGCGGGGTTGTCGGTCACGGGGCTCTCCTTCACGGGCGGTGCGGCGTTGACGGGCGACGGGGACGGGGCGGGCGAGGGGCTCTCGGGGTGGCTAGGCCGCCAGGACCACGGCGCGGACCAGCAGCACCAGCGCCACCGCGAGGGCCGCGACCGTCAGCAGGGCGCCGGCCGCGTAGCCGACGTAGACGAGCCTGGCGCGGCGCGGGTAGGCGGCGGCCTCGGGCGAGCGGCGCAACGCCAGCCCGAGGTAGGTCCGGCTGGACTCGGCCAGGCGGAGCGCGCCGAGTGCCTGGCCGGCGATGGTGTAGCCGTCCAGCGGTGGCAGCGGCACCAGCATGGCCGCCGCCTGGAGGACGCCGAGGAACAGCAGTCCGGCGAGGCCCTCGCGGGTGGCGCCCTCGGGGGCCAGCAGCCACCAGACGAGGAACGGCAGGAGGAAGAGCAGGTTGGCCACGGCCCCGGCGCCCGCCACCACGACGCGGTGGCGGCGGCGGGAGAGGTACGGGTAGTCCTCCACCGTGCAGTACATGATCACCACGGGCAGCCGCCAGCGCAGCCCGATCTCGCCGACCCGGCCGCCGTAGTGCCGGGCGGCCACCCCGTGCGCCAGCTCGTGGAGGGCGGTGGAGAGCCACAGCGCGGTGGCGACGGCCACCAGCAGCACCGGCTGGGTGAACACGGCGGCGGCTCCGTCGACGAGCTCGCCCGGGTGCCAGGCCAGCACCAGCAGCATCGCGGCGAGCGCGGCCAGCGTCGCCGCCGACCAGACCGGGCCGAGGAGGAAGCCGGTGGCGCGGTGGAGCCGGCCGGCCGTGGCGTGGGCGTCGGCGACCAGCCGGACGGTGCCGGCGAGCGGGCCGCCCGCCGGTCGCCCCGCCGGCCGTGGGGCCGGCTCGGGGCGCGGCGAGCCGTCCAGCAGGCCGCGCCCGCCGAGGAGCTGGAAGAGCCGGCCCCAGTGCGCCTCGCCCAGCCGGCGCCCGAACGCCGCCGCGTACTCGGCGCCGAGCTCCGCCACGGTGCGGGAGCCGTCCATCCGTACCATCAGGAAGCGTTCGCGGGGGCCGACCTCGAAGGACTGGCCGGTGGCGGTGTCCTTCACCAGGTGCACGATGCGCGGGCCGTGCAGCAGCGCGTCGCTGACCAGCACCTCGGGGCGCAGCCGGGGCTGGTGGGTGGCCAGGGAGTCCATCGCGCTCACCGCCCCGGCCCTCCGCCCGCCTCGGCCGGGGCGCTGGCGGGGGCACCGGCCGGGGCACCGGCGGGGGCGCGCAACGCCCGGCCCAGCACGTAGGAGAGGTACGCCTCGTCCTGGATGGTGACGTGCAGCCGGTTGTTCGTCATGTGCATGTAGGGGGACAGCAGCCGCTCCAGCGCCTCGTCGGGGTCGCCGACCGGCTCGTCCCTGCTGCCGTCCCAGGACCGGAAGACCAGCTCGCCGCGCTCGGCGAGCTCCACGACGCGGGCCCGCAGCTCACGGCAGTGCTCGGCCCAGCGGGCCAGCAGCGCCGGCAGCGCCTCGCCGCCAGCGGCGGCGGCACGGACCCGCCGGTGCCAGGTGAGCAGGCCGGGGGCGACCTCGTCGGCCCTGCGCTCGTACTCGGCGCTGCCGATGAAGCCGGTGTCGGGGAAGGCCCGGTGCCAGAAGGCGTAGTAGCGGTCCAGGAAGTCGGTCAGCCGCTCGTCCTCGGGGAGGAACGCGGTGGACATCACGAGCATCAGCTGGGCCGCCGTGCCGAGCAGCACCGTCCGCAGGTGGAGGTTCTTGCCGCGCAGCGCGTCGATCACGAGCTCGCTGGAGTGGGCGAAGTGCCACTCGGCCAACGCCACGCCGGCCGGGCCGCCGTACTTGCCGTACTCGGGCTCGTAGGGCAGCCAGGCCAGGGAGTTGTTGGGCCGCAGGTTCATGCGGCCCTCGGCGTCGGTGTAGCCGCCGCGCTCCTCGGCCGTGAACTCGATGTCGAACAGCTGGTTGTAGAACTCGTTGAGGAAGCCGGAGTCCACCTGGTACAGCGCCGGCCGTTCGGCGAGGAACGCGTCGACGGCCCGCTCGGCGCGCGAGCGCACCTCCGCCTCGGCCGCGGCGGAGACGGGCCGCAGCCGCAGCCGGACGTGGGGGCCCTCCAGCCAGTAGTTGATGAAGAACCAGCCGTCCAGCAGCCCGTCCTCGGTCAGCTCCCGCACCAGGGGGCGGACGCAGCTGAGCAGCATCGGAACGGGGTTGGCCGCGTAGTAGACGTGGAGGGCCTGCCACGCGCCGGGACGGCTCGCCTGGCCGCCGCCTGGCTGTCCGGTCATCACGGTGTCTCCCCTTCCGGGCTCGCGGGGTGGGGCGCGGCGGGGTTCGTCTCCACGGCCAGCTCCAGGACGTGGCCGCCGCGGTCGGTGGTCAGGTGGGGGCCGGCCTCGTCGGGCAGGGCCTCGCGGAAGGTGACGCGCGCCCGGTCGGTGCGGAGGAGGCCCTCGAAGGCCAGCAGCGACAGCGGGCTGTCGAAGTCGACGTACTGCGGCTTGGCGCCGGTGGCGCCGCGCGCCGCGTCGTCGTGGACGGTGGCGAACACCCGCTCGGGCAGCTCGTGGTGGCGGCGCCACCGGTGCCAGGCGAGCAGCCAGTCGGCGTCGCCCGTGCCGGCGGCGCGGGGTGGCAGCGCCGCCGCGCCGGCGCGCCAGGAGCGGCGGGCGAGCACCAGCCGGCCGTGCCGCACGCGGGGGCGGTGGGTGACGCCCTGGCGCGACTCGCCGTCGGGGACGCCGGCCCAGACGTCCACCGGGGACATCGAGGTCGGCGAGAGCAGCAGGAGGGTGCGGGGGATCTCCGGGAGCGCCAGCGGCACCAGGTAGCCCAGGTAGACCGGCACGACCTCGCGGCCGAGCCGGGACGAGCGCAGCACCAGCCGGTCACGCGCCGCGTCGTGCTCCAGGCTCAGGTCCGACAGGGCCAGCTGCTGCCGCGCGGGCACCGAGCTGGTCTCGCCGGGGCAGACGATCTCGTAGTCGGTGAGCCTGCCGTGGAGGTTGAGGTTGCTGGTCACCGGGCCGCCGGTCACCTCGGCGAACACGGCGCCGGGCGGCTGGAGGTCACGGGCCCGCGCGCGCAGCTGTGCCGACAGCGTGTCGGGGGCCTCGGCGGTGCCGGGTGCGTCGGGCGCGTCGGACGCCGGGTCGAAGCAGTGGGTGAAGCGGCTGAACGGGAAGTGCAGCCCGCCGTAGGAGCGGTTGAGCACCACCAGTGGTTCGGGCCCGGCCAGCTGCACGTGGTGGCTGTGCAGCGCCGTCTCGGGCGGCAGCGCCGCGAGCTCGTCCGCGACCGCGTCGAACAGGCCGTCATCCAGCACGAGTTCGAAGCCGCCCTCGGCCTGGTGGGCGGCCCACCGCTCGCGCATCCCGGCGAGGAACGCCCGCCGCGCCGCGTCCAGCGCCCGCAGCTGGGGCAGCCCCAGCCAGTTCTCCTCGGGGCGGTACTCGCCCCGCTCGTCGAGGGCGGTGCGGCGGGAGGTGAAGGACAGGTACTGGTCGAAGAAGTCCTCGTGGAAGTCGTGGATCAGCTTCAGCAGGTCGGTGCAGCGCCCGCCGACGCCGTACCGCGCGAGGAAGAAGCCGCGCAGCGTGAGCCGCCCGGGCAGCGTCAGGTCGAACGCCGGCAGCACCCGCTCGACCGCGCGCAGCGGTCCGGCCAGCGCCTCCTCGAACGCGGCGCGGTCGGCGAGCACCTCGGGGGCCGTGGTGTCCTCGTACAACACCGTGCGCGGCACGCGGGGGCTGCCCACGCCGAGGTCACGCTGCACGTCCGCGAGCCGCTCCCGCAGCTCGGCGAGCAGGGCCCGGCGCTCGGCCGGCCCGGCCGCCGGGTGGCGGGCCAGGAGCGTCGCGGGGGCCTGAAGGGCCGTCGCGGTGCGCTCCGCCCAGGGCCGCTCCAGGGCGCGCAGGGCCTCCTGGAAGGCACGCAGCGGGTCGGTGTCGTGGACCTGGAGGTCCAGCGCGGGCACCCGCAGCATCCCGACGTCCAGCAGCGCCGTCAGGTACCGTTCGACGGCCTCGGGGGCGGCGTCCAGCGCGGCCGCCAGCCAGTCGGCCAGCTCCCCGTAGCGCACCGTTCCCCGGCTCTCGAAGAGGCCGAGCATCCGTTCCAGGACCCCGCTGCGGCGCAGGAAGAACAGCTGGTCCCTGACGGTGTCGAAGGTGACGGCGGTGTCGTCGTCGCCGGCCGTCACCGAGCGCCGGACGTACCGCACCCGGTCCTCGTCGCGGCCCCAGCCGGGCGCGGGCGCCACCGGCAGGTCGGCTCGGCGCGCCGGGTCGGCCAGCACCGCGTCGGCGATCCGGCCCACGGCCAGCACGTTCAGCCGGGGGTGGCCGCGCCGCTCGTCGGCCGCCCGCAGGCACTCGGGCCGGTGGCCCTCATCGACCAGGCGGCCGAGGGCCACCGAGGTGAAGGTGGAGAACGGGCTGGTCTTGCACGCCGTGCGGTAGAGGTAGGCCAGCAGGGAGCGTTCGAGCTTCCGGGTGCGCTTGTCGCCGGCCGTGGGGTCGGAGGCGGCGAAGCCGTCGAGCTGCGCGTCCAGCACCGGGGAGGCGAGCAGCACCCCGTCGCGCAGCCGCTCGTCGGCCAGGACGGCGCGCAACGCGGCCCGGGTGCGGGTGAGTTCGGCGGCCAGCAGCGCCTCCCCCGCCGCACGGGTCTCGGCCAGTTCGGCGCGCAGCGAGAGCCAGTGGCGCAGCGCCCCGGCCGCGTCCGGGTCGAGGCCCGCGACCAGGGCGTGGGCGGCCTCGGGGTCGGCGGGGCCGCGCCCGTTGAACACGGCGCGGCGCAGCCGCAGCAGCTCGCGGCGGACCCGCTGGTCCTCGCGGCCGGCGACCAGGTCGTGGAGCAGGTCGCCGACCGAACCGGCGCGATCGGCGAGCCGGGCCTCGGCGGCCAGCACGCCGTCGGCCCACTCCCGCACGGCGGGGGAACGCAGCGCCCGCACCGTCTCCACCGGCAGCCCGGCGACCCGGGCCAGGAACCGCGGCCCCAGCGCGGTCGTGCTCTCGGCCACCCCGCCGCCGGTCGGCGCGGCCTGCGTCGTCGCGACCTCCGTGGTCATGCCGGCCCCCATCAGGCGATCTCGAAGCGGAAGTCGGACGGGTCGGGCCGCTCGTGCCCCAGCATCATGATCAGCAGCGGCGCCTCGTCGGTCTCCAGCAGCTCAAGCCGCTCGCGGTAGGCGATGTTGTCGAAGCCGAGCGCCACGCCGCAGCCCACGCCCAGCGCGCTGGCCGCGGTGTAGGTGGCCTGGGCGACGCCGCCGATCAACGCGTTGACCAGCCGGTATCCCCGGTCGCCGACCGCGTCGAGCACGCTGTGGGTGCGGATCGTGGGAACGAGCACCGCGCCCGCGCGTTCCAGGTTGTAGTTGGCCAGGAAGTAGTGCTCCTGGAGGAAGGCGCCCGGCGGCTCGTCGGAGACCAGCCGCAGCGCGCCGGGGTCGCCCGGGGCGTACGCGTAGGTGCCGGGCGCCACGCCGTCCACGTGGTTGACCAGGGCGTAGAGCCTGACCAGCCCGTCCGCGCCGGCCGCCGCCGCGTCCCCGCCCAGGCGGGAGCCGGCCAGCGCCGCCGCCAGCGCGGTCGTCAGATGGGCGCCGTCGAGGGGGCGTTCCGCGGCGAACCGTCCGAAGCTGGAGCGGCGGGCGCGCAGTGCCGAGCGCACGTCGCGGTCGAGCGGCGCCCGCGGGGGCAGCGGCGTCTCCTCCCGGGAGGCGGCCGGCTCGTGCGCCGCCGCCACGGCCAGTGCCCCGGGCGCGGGGCGCGCCGTGGCCCCGGCGGCCGTGGCCCGCTGCATCGCGGTCACCGCCTCGAAGTCGAGCACGGTGCGCGAGCGCTCCTGGTCGCGGCGGCGGACGGCCACCTCCGGCGGCGCCACGGGGCCGGGCGTCCCGCTCCCGGTTCCGCTCTCAAACCCGGCCCAGGGCAGCGGGACCACGGCGAAGATGCCCTCCTGGGTGCCCGACACGCCGAGCAGCCGCGCCAGCCGCTCCTCGTCGAACCACAGGGCCGGCGCGAGCGTCGTGCCCCGCGCCCCCGCCCACATGCGCCAGGTGCCCAGCAGCGCGCCGACGTCCATGCTCACGGCGTGGAAGGAGAAGCTGTTGTACTTGAACGCGTTCTGCCAGTACTTGACGCCCAGCACCAGGAACTGGTCGGTCTCCCGACCCGGCGCGTCGTCCTCGCCGAGGGCCTGGCGCACCACGCCCGTCACGTCGCCCGTCAGCAGCCGCCGGAACGCGTGGTGGCGCGCGGAGTAGTAGTGCACGCCCGGCGGGACGGGTGCGGCGGGGCCGCTGACCCAGTAGATCGAGACCGGGTAGAGGCCGCCGCCCGAGGCGGTGCCGCGCGACCAGTTCGCCAGCGGGTAGAACGGCAGGGCGTTGAGGTCGGTGTTGGCCTGCACGCCGAGCCTGCGGCCGACCAGGCCGTAGGAGTCCCGCAGCAGTCCGCCGAGCAGGCCCAGGTCGAACGCCGGGCCGCTCGCGGGCGGCTGCGACGGCGGCTGCCCGAGCAGGCCGCGCTCCACGGTGGCGTCGGCCGGGTACTCCGTGCCCACCGGCAGCGGCAGCCGCTCCGCGCCGGGGTAGTGCTTGGTCTTCCGGGGGCCGTCCGACCAGTCGGGCACGAAGTCCACCGGCTCCATCGGCACCCGGCCACGCCGCATGATCGCGGTCGCGTAAGCGTGGGCGTATCCCATCGTCTGCTCCTTCTCCCGGGTGGGGCCCGGCCGCCGGGGCGTCGTGCGTGTCGTCAGGGGAACGGGTGCGGTGCGGGGTTGATCTCGTCGTCCTCGAGGTCGTGCGCGCGCAGGCCGGCCTCCCGCAGCCCGGTGCGCAGCCGGGGCATGCCAAGGGCCCGCTGCCGCGACCAGCCGAAGTCGATGGGCAGCAGGCCGGGCACGATCACGCTGACCGTCCACAGCCCCGCCTCCCGTTGCTCCGGCAGGGTCTGGTCCACCACGAGGACCTCGAAGCCGGCGTCGGCGAGGGCCGCGACGCAGGCGGCGGCGTCCTTCGCGAGGTCGTCGGAGACGGGCAGCGTCCGCCCGCCGCCGAAGCGTTCTGTCAGCCCCCACAGCCGCCCGCGCGGCGCGCCCGGCTCGCCGAGCAGGAACGCGGCGTGGCGGCCCATCTCGGGCACCCCGTACACCAGCGGGTGGTCGTGGAGCGCCGCCACCTGGTCGAAGTCGGCGGCCATCGCCCGCAGCCGGGGCTCCTCGCGCTCGGTGCGGCCGGCGAGGTTGACGGCGTCGGTGGCGATCTCGTCCAGCGCCGAGGCCAGCGCCGCCTCCGGGTCCAGACCCGCGCCCGCCCCGAAGCACATCCGGCCCAGGCCGCCGTCCAGCCGTTCGGCGACCCCGGTGACGACGGGGATCGGGAAGCTGAGGGCGGTGTCGAAGAACCGGGCCCGGTACCCGTACATCGCGAGCCGCGCCACCATCTGCCGGGTGGCGGGCCGGGTGGAGGTGGTCGGGTCCAGTTCGGGCAGCGGCTGCCGCCCGTACCAGGCCAGCAGGAACGCGTCGCGTTCCACCACCTCCATCAGGCCGTAGTAGACGGCCTCGGCCGCCGAGCCGCCGGACGCGCAGCCGTTCGAGCTCTCCTGCACGAAGCGCTCGTGGAGGCCGGGGGTGTGGTAGTAGGTGAGCACCTCGGGCACCAGCAGCGGGCGCCGCCGCGTCAACGAGTAGCCCCAGACCCAGGAGATCTCCCGCTCGGGGGTGAAGGGGGCGATGCCCTCGCGGCGGTGGAACTCCGGCGTGTAGAGCCCGCAGCGGCGCGGGTCGAGCGCCGGGCGGTCCGCGGCCGTCAGCGCGTCGAGGCTGGCGCGCACCGAGGTCGCCCTGGCCCTCGGCCGCATCCCGGCGTAGCGCTCCAGCCCTTCCAGCACGCCGATCCGCAGGCTGTCGCGGAAGGTGTCGGCGTGGCCGCCCCAGAACGTCTCCCGC
Source organism: Streptomyces sp. 4N509B (assembly GCF_052245655.1). Lineage (NCBI taxonomy): Bacteria > Bacillati > Actinomycetota > Actinomycetes > Kitasatosporales > Streptomycetaceae > Streptomyces > Streptomyces sp. 4N509B. Next base: position 89,942 of record NZ_JBQQBZ010000010.1, on the reverse strand, counting down.
AGGTAGTCGCCCGAGCGCAGCGAGAAGCAGCCGATGGTCGCCGACGTCGAGGTGGAGGAGACGTCCAGCACCACGGTCGGGCCGAGCGCGCCGCAGACCGGGTTGGCGAACGCCTCGGTCGGCAGTTCGTAGTCGGCGAGCGCGCGGGTGCGGAAGGCGCCCGGACGGTGCTTGGGGGAGGGCGCGAGTTCCAGCACGGCCGCCTCGGCGGAGTCCCGCTCCGCGGGGCCGCAGGCCGGGCACTCGGGGTCGGGCACCAGCGGGTAGCGGCGAACGGTCAGCTCGGCCAGGTCCAGCTGGTGGACGTCGCGGGGGCGGCCCGGCTGGCGCAGGCGGGCCGCGACCAGCCCGGCCAGCGCGCCGACGGCGAACGGCGTCAGCTGGGGCGGCCGACCGACGGCCGTCGTGCCCGAGCCCAGCTCCACCGCCTCCCGCAGCTGCCGTGACCTGGCGGCCTGCCAGCGGCGCTCCAGACAGCGCGCGCAGCCACGCCGCCCCGGGTCCGCGGGCAGGGGGCCGACGACGGCGTGCCGTCCGTAGAGCCGCACGGGGACGGCCCGCCGTGCCGGGGTGGCGGCGGCGTCGCCCGGCCGGTCGGCGAAGGCGTCCGTCAGCCCGAGGGGCGCCACCTCGACCGGCGGGGGGTTGGCGACCAGGGCCGCCAGCCGCTCGGCCAGTTCGGCGGCCAGCGCGCGGCAGGCGGCGCCCCAGGGGCCCGCGGCCGGCGGCGCGGCCGGCGCCTTCGCCTCAGCGACGACCACCGGTGTCCTCCCTGGTCAGCAGCACCCGCGCGGTGTGGAGGCCGGCGGTGCGCAGGTCGGCCGGGGTGGTGTCGCGCCAGAGCGCGTCCCGGCCGGCCGCCCGCAGCCGCTCCAGCACGGCGGGGAACGTCGCCGGTTCCCCCCCGTCGGCCTCGGTGACGTTGGGGCTGTCGGTGGCGTCGGGGCTGTCGGTGGCGTCGGCCAACGGCACGGCGGCGGGGGCCAGCTCGGGCAGCAGCGGGTCGCCGACGTCCGGCGCCTGCTCCGTCTCGGCGTGCAGCTGCACCTGTCCGAGCAGGTCGCGCAGGGCGGCGACGGCCGCCCCCGCGCGGGTCAACGCGGCCCCGACCGCGAAGCGTCCCGCCCCGTCGCCGGCCTCCCTGGCCAGCACCACCGTGACGCCCGACCGCTCCCTCTCGCCCAGGTCCAGCAGTTCGACCGCGACGCCGAGGGTCTTGGCGGAGCGCGCGAGGAAGACCCACTCGGCCTCCTCCCCGGTCTCCATCGCGCGGGCCCGCGTCGTGCCGGCCACGGCGCGCAGCAGCGCGTCGTGCGCGAGGGCCGTGAGCAGCGCGTGCCCGGCGGCCTCTCCCGGGCTCTCGCCGGCTCCGGTGCCCCAGGAGCCGGGCAGCACCAGCCGGTCGCGGTTGGGTGGCCCGAAGGGCCGCAGCGCGGCCGTGGGCACGGCGAGTTCGTACTTGGTCAGCAGGGAGGTGACCAGCGCCCAGGAGTCCACCTGGTCCACCGGCACTCCGCCGCCGCCGTCGGCGGTCAGCCGCGCGGGGGCGATCCGCTCGACGCCGGGCGGGACCTTCTCCAACGGCCTGACGGGCACCGCGTACTCCTCGTGGAGCGTCGCCGCCGCGCGCAGCCCGCGCTGCCGGGCGCCGGCCAGGTGGTGCACGTCGAAGGCGGCGACCAGGCGGGGGCCAGCCGCGCCGAGCGGCACCTCGATCCGGGTGACCTTCAGCGGGGTCTGGGTCAGCTCCTCGTCGCGGTAGCGGGTGAAGACCCCGACGTGCGGACGGACCAGCGCGTCGCCCAGCCGGTTGAGCCCGGCGACCAGGTCCTCCGCGTCCCTGGCCGTCTCCACCGTCACCGTCCGCGCCACCGTCAGCTCCTTCGGCAGCTCCCCGGCCCCGTCCTCGTGGTCGGCGCAGCGCCGGCAGCGCGGGTGGGGCCGCAGCGGTTCGGCCACGACGTCCAGCGAGTCCAGCTCCTGGATCAGCACCTGCCCCTCGGTCTCGGACGGCAGCGCCCCGGTCACGGTGCGGAAGATCTCGTAGGCCAGCAGGTTGCCCACCATCGCGGCGACCGGGCCGGTCAGGGCGCCGCCGGGCGGGGCCGGCGCGGGCGCGGCGACCCCGGCGACCTCGGCCAGCAGCGCGGTCGCCGCGGCCTGGTCGGTGGTGGCGGCGAGCCGCAGCAGCGCGCACCCCACGCAACCGGCGGTCAGCCCGCCCGAACGCGGTCCCACCACCACCCGCTCCCCGAGCGTCCAGGCCGGGACGAGGAGCTGTCCCTCGGCCAGCCCGGCCTCCAGCAGCGCGTGGGTGCGCGCCACGGCGTCGGCACCGGTGACGACGAGCACCTGGTAGCGCGAGAGGTCCGTCCCGCGCGGGTCGAGGTCGGCGACCGTCGCGGGGCAGCCGGCGGCGGTCAGCTCGGCCGCCTCGGCGAGGGCCGCCTCGGGCCGCTCCTCGGCGGCGACCTCGGCCAGGCCGTTGCGGATCAGGCCCAGCACGCACCAGCGGGCGGTCTCGCCGGTGCCGAGCACCGCCACCCGGGTGTCCCGGAAGCGGGCGAAGCGGGCCGCGGCCTCGTCCGTGTAGTGGTCCACGTAGGCGATCTGGGCCGCGAAGCGCTCGGCGACCTCGGGGGGCGGGCCCGGCTCGCGCGAGGGCGCGGCGTCCCGGGCGAAGTCCCGGTCCACCAGCGAGCCGACCAGCTCCGCCACCATGGCTCGCTGCGGCTCGCCCAGCCCGGCGCAGATCTCGGCCAGCGGCCGGCTGCCGTCGAGGTGCGGCACGATCAGCGAGGCGAAGCGGTACGCGGTGCGGCCCGCCAGGTGGAACCCGCCGTCGGCGTTGTGGAACAGCACACCCCCGGGGGTCTGCGTGAACAGCACGTCCCGGCGCAGCCGGGGGCGCATCTGGGCGAGGCCCTCGAACGCTCGTGGCATCCCTCTCACACCTTCTGTCTCGGCTGTGCCGGCTGTCTCGACTGGCTCGACTGACTCGTCTGTTTCTGCCGTCGCGGCTGTCGCGACCTGTTCGGTTGGTTCGGTTGGTTCGCCTGGTGCGGCTCGCGGTGGCCGCCCCCGTCCCACCGGGCGGCGCGGCGTGCGTGCAGCCGCAGCAGGGGATGCGGGTGGTAGGGGCCCGGCGGCCCGTCCTCCAGGAGTCCGGCGTCGGCGAGCCGCTCCAGCACCGCCTCGCACTCCGCCGCGGGGCGGCCGAGTACCCGGGCGCAGTCGACGGCGTCCCACCCCGGCCCGTCGAGCTCGCCCAACGCGGCGTAGGTGGCGGCCAGTTCGGGTTCCAGGCGGTCCACGGCCGCGTCGAGCAGCTCCACGACGGACATCCGGGGGTCGCCGGTCAACGACAGCCGCGCCAGCGGGTCGTCGGCCAGCCAGCGCGCGCAGTCACCGAGCCGCAGCGCCGGCCGGGTCCCCAGTCGCGCCGCCGCGATCACCAGCGCCAGCGGATGATGGCCGCACACCTCGGCCAGCTCCCGTGCCGCCTCCGGCTCCTCGGCCACCCGCTCGGCGCCCAGCACCGCCGCCAGCAGGTCCCGCGCCTCCTGCGCCCGCAGCGTGCCCAGCCGGTGGACCCGCACCCCGTGGGTGGCGACCAGACCGGCCAGCCCCAGCCGGCTGGTGAGCAGCACGTCGTGCCCGGACACCGCCGAGAGCACCGCCCTGGCCTGGGCCGCCTCGACGACGTCGTCCAGCAGCAGCAGTGCACGGTCCCCCCCGCCCGGGGCACGCGCGCCCAGCCGGTCGGCGATCTCGTCGGTGACCTCCGCCGCCGCCCGGGGCGAGCCGTCGGACCGCGTCATCCGCACCAGCAGCTGCCCGCCGGGGACGTGGTCCCGCGCCAGGTGCGCCACCTGCTGGGCCAGCGCGGTCTTGCCGATCCCGGGGCCGCCGCAGACCAACGCCGCCACCGGCGGCCGCGCGGCGTCCGACCGTGCCGTGAGCCGCCCCAGCAGCGCCGCGACCTCCTCCTCCCGCCCGGTGAACCACGGCACCGCCGGCAGCGTGGGCGGCGGTACCTTGGGCGCCGGGGCGATCGCGGTGGCGCTCACCCGGGACGGCGGCTCGCTCGCCGGGCCCAGGTCCTCGCCGCGCAGGATGGACAGCTCCAGTCGTTGCAGCGCGGCCGAGGGCCCGACGCCGAGGCTCTCCCGCAGGTACGCGGCGAACCTGCGGTACTCGGCCAGCGCCTCCGTCTGCCGCCCGGTGCGGTAGAGCGCCTCGATCAGCTGCTCGCGGAACCGGCCGTGGTCGGGGTGGGCGCGGGTCACGCTCCACAGCTCCACCAGGGCCTGCCCGCACTGCCCCCGCTCCAGCCGCAGGTCACACAGCCGCTCCAGCACCCGCAGCCGCTCCTCCAGCAGGCGCGGCACCTCGTCGCGGTGGAGCACCTCGGAGCGCACGTTGGCCAGTACCCCCGTCTGCCACAGCCCGAGCGCGCCGTGGAGCCCGGTCAGCGCGGCCTCGGGCGACGTCCCGGGCGCCTGCGTGCCCCGCACGCGTTCGCGGAAGTCCACCAGGTCGAGGGAGCGGGCGTCGGCGGTGATCCGGTAGCCGCCGGGCACCGCCTCGATGGGGGTGTCGACCACCTCGTGCTTGGTGAACAGGCGACGCAGTCGCAGCACGCAGGTCTGCAACGCGGCCCGCGCCGTGGCGGGTTGCTCGTCGCCCCACACCATCCGCTGGAGGTACTCGGCGGAGACGATGGCGTTGGAGTTGAGCAGCAGCGCGGCCAGCAGGTTGGCCGGCTTGGAGGGGTGGAGCACCACGGTCTCGTCGCCGTCGGTGATGCTCAGCGGGCCGAGCAGCTGGAAGCGGACGCCCCTCACACGCGACCCCGGGCTGCTGCGCGGACGGGGAGCGGGGGCGGTGCGGCGGAACGGGCGCGGACGCGGAGAGCGGGTCGGGATGGGGGCGTGTTCCGGGTCGTCATGCGGGCCGCCTGATCCTCAGGGGATGGAGGTCGAAAGGGGGTGGGGCGCGGACACGGGGGCCGACGCTACTCGCGTAAACCTGGGCTCGGCAGGGGCTCGCGCGTCAGCATGTTGCAGCGCTGGGGCGCAGCTTGTGGCCAGATCGGGCGGAAGCGGGAGGCACCGTCGGGCGGTCAAACCCACCTGGAGGTACGGATGTTGACCCACCTCGCCAGGGTCCGGGCAGAGGGCACCGGACCGCCGCGAGGCGGGCCCGGTGCGGCGCGGGCCGCGGGGCGCCGGGCGGCGGCTCCGCACGCTCAGACGGTGTCGTAGGCCCCCTGCTCCAGCAGGCGCCGCTGCCTGCGGCCGATGACGGTCTTCAGGGGCACCAGGGTCAGCCAACTCCACATCGCCAGCGCCGGGGACAGCGCCGCGAGCGGCGTCGAGGCCCCGAAGACGACCACCACCACGCCCAGGTCGGCCGCGTCCAGCCGGCGGGCCCGCGCGACCAGCCGGTCCCGGGGCGGCGGGCGCAGCCGGTTGGTGGTCAGCAGCAGGAACAGGTGAGCGGCGTTGATCGCGGCGACGCAGCCGCCGTAGACCGCGACGGCCACGGCCTGGTCGTCGTACTCGGCCAGCAACGAGGTGGGGAACGGCAACAGCGCGACGAGCGCCAGGCCGAGGAGCGTCCACCGCACCACGTGCCCGTTCGCCGCGAAGGAGCCGCCGCCCAGGATCAGGCGGTGGTTGCGCCAGAACTGGGCGATCACCGTGAAGCTCAGCGCGTACGCGCCGACGTTCGGCAGGGCCTCCCACAACGCCTCGTGGAACTCCCCGTCGTCCAGGCCCGGCGGCACCCGGATGTCCAGCGCGAGCAGGGTCATCGCGATCGCGAAGACCCCGTCGGACAGCGCCGTCAGGCGCTCGACACCCTCACCCGGACCGGTCGCACCCTGCGCGCCCCGCGGGCTCGGCCGGCTGGGCGGGCTCGGCGGGCCCGTCGGGCGGTCCGTCTCGGCGCCCACGTCTCCTCCTCGCGCTCCTCGGACACGGCGGAACACGGTCCCGGCCGGCCCGACCCCGGCCGCCTCGGGCCCCGGTGGGCGGAGGGAAGGAGCGATCGGTGCGAGGGCCGGGACACCGCCCCAGCTTCTCCGGCTCCCCCGTCCCGGGCGCCCCGACGCTCGGCCGCCCCTCCCCCGTTCACCCGTCTCGTGGCGGCGCCGTCGCGAGACGACCTCCACGGGGCCACCGCGCCCTCCCCGCCCCCGCCACACGTTCACCATCCAGCGACCAAACAGTGGCCAACCGGTGATCCCACCCCCGTTGACGAGGGGATCGGCGACCATTGAGGCTATTCGATAATGATTTCCATTACTGATAATCGTGCGGCCCCACAGCGGCCGGACGATCCGGGATCCGCCGCCACCCGCCGGGGCCTCGCCCTTCCCGTCGCCGCCCTGCTCGTGCTCCTGCTGGCGTCCGTCGTGGTGGCCATCGGCCTCGGCTCGGCCGTCGTCCCACCCCAGGACACGGCCCGCTACCTGTGGGCCGCGCTCACCGGCGGCACCATCTCCGGGGAGGAGCTGACGCGCTATCAGATCATCTGGCAGGTCCGCACCCCTCGCGTGCTGCTCGCCGTGGTCGTCGGCGCCGGCCTGAGCGTCGTCGGTGTCGCCGTCCAGGCGCTCGTGCGCAACGCGCTGGCCGATCCGTTCGTCCTCGGCGTCTCCTCCGGCGCCTCCGTCGGCGCCGTCGCCGTCACCGTCTTCGGTCTCCTCGGTTCCCTCGGCGTCTACGCCCTGTCGGCCGGTGCCTTCGCCGGCGCGCTCGCCGCGTCCGTCCTGGTCTACGCGGCCTCCCACAGCCGGGGCGGGCTGACCCCGCTGCGCCTGGTGCTCACCGGGATCGCCATGGCCTACGGCTTCCAGGCCGTGATGAGCGTGCTGGTCTACCTGGCGCCGGACGGCGAGGCCACCCACACCGTGCTGTTCTGGACGCTGGGGGGCTTCGGAGCCGCCACCTGGGGATCGCTGCCGGTCGTCGCCGCGATCGTCGCCGCCGGGGCCGTCGCCCTGCACCGCCACAGCCGCGCGCTCGACGCCATGGCGCTGGGCGACGAGACCGCCGCCAGCCTCGGCGTGGAGACGGCGTCGGTACGGCGGGCGCTGTTCCTCCTCACCTCGCTGATGACCGGGGCGATGGTCGCCGTCAGCGGGGCGATCGGCTTCGTCGGGCTCGTCATGCCCCACCTCGTCCGCATCCTCGTCGGCGCCCGCCACGCCCGCGTGCTCGTGCTCGCCCCGCTCGTCGGCGGGATCTTCATGGTCTGGGCCGACCTCGTCGCCCGCACCCTGGCGGCTCCCCGCGAGCTGCCGCTGGGCGTCATCACCGCGCTCGTCGGCGTCCCCGTCTTCGTCGCGCTGATGCGCCGCAGGGGCTACCTCTTCGGGGGGCGTTGATGGCCGACCCCACGAAGCTGCGTCTCGACGGACTCGGCGTCGAGGTCGACGGCCAGGCGCTCGTCCACGGCCTGTCCCTGACGGCGTCCCCCGGCCGGATCACGGGCCTCGTCGGCCCGAACGGCAGCGGGAAGTCCACCGCCCTGCGCTGCGTCTACCGCGCTCTGAAGCCCACCACCGGGACGGTGTGGCTCGACGACCGGGAGCTGTCCGCCCTGTCCCGCCGCGAGAGCGCGCGGTCGGTCGCGGCCCTCACCCAGGAGAGCGGCTCCGACCTGGACTTCACCGTCGAGGAGGTCGTCGCCCTGGGCCGCACCCCGCACCTGCGCGGCAACCAGGCCCTCAGCGACCGCGAGCGGGAGCTGTGCCGCAGGGCCATGGCCGAGCTCGACGTCCTCCACCTCGCCGGCCGGGGCGTCCTCACGCTCTCCGGCGGCGAGCGCCAACGTGTGCTCGCCGCTCGCGCCCTGGTGCAGGAGCCGACCGTGCTCGTGCTCGACGAGCCCACCAACCACCTCGACATCCGCCACCAGATCGAACTCCTCACGCTGCTGCGCCGCACCGGCACGACGGTGCTGGTCGTGCTCCACGACCTCAACCTGGCCGCGGCCGTCTGCGACCGCATCGGCGTCCTGGCGGGCGGCACGCTCGTCACGGCCGGCGCACCCCGGGAGGTGCTCACCCCCGAACTGGTGCGCGAGGTCTTCGGCGTCGCCGCCACCGTCGTCCCCCATCCCCTGACCGGTGACCCACAACTGCTCTACTCCCTGGGAGGCCCTCCATGACCGCTCGCACCCGCCCCGCCCGCCGAGCCCGTCGCGCCCGTCGCACCCGCCTGGCGGCCACGGCGCTCGCCGCCACGACGCTGCTGCTGCCCGCGTGCGGCGCGGACGTCGAGGACGACGCGGCGGGGGGCGGGAACGAGACGGTGACCGTGCCGCGCTGCGGCGAGGAGGTCGAGTACCGGCGCCCGGAGCGGGCCGTGGTCTACGAGGGCGGCAGCGCGGACAAGATGTTCGCCCTCGGCCTCACCCGGTACGTCCACGGATACGTCATGCCGCCGGCGAACCCGCCCGTGGCCGAGTCGCCCTGGGCCGAGGAGTACGCCAGGGTCGAGATGCTCAGCGATGACCTCCTGAACCGCGAGCTCGTCGTCGACGCCGAGGCCGACTTCGTCGTCGCCGGCTGGAACTCCGGCTTCAGCGAGGAGCGCGGCATCACGCCGGAGATCCTGGACGGCCTGGGCATCCAGAGCTTCCTGCACAGCGAGACCTGCTACAACTACCCCGGCCACCCCGCCACGTTCACACCCTTCGAGGGCCTGTACCGGGACCTCGGGCTCCTGGGTCGGATCTTCGGCGTCGAGGACCGCGCCGAGCGGGTCGTCGACGCGCTGCGCGACCGGGTCGCGGCCGTCGAGGAACAGGCCCCGGAGGGGCCCCCGCCCCGCGTCTTCGTCTACGACTCGGGCACCGACCAGCCGTTCACCTCCGGCAACCAGGCCCCGCCCCACGAGATCATCGACATCGCCGGCGGCCAGAACGTCTTCCACGACCTCACCGACCGCTGGACCAGCGTGAGCTGGGAGGCGGTCGTCGAGGCCGACCCGGAGGTCATCGTCGTCGTCGACTACGAGGACCAGCCCGTCGAGGAGAAGATCGACTTCCTGAAGTCCTCCCCCGTCACCTCCCAGCTCACCGCCGTCCGCAACGACACCTTCCACGTCCTCGACTACAACGAGGCCATCAGCGGTCCACGCGTCGTCGACGGCGCCGAGAGCCTCGGCGAGTACCTGCGCACGGCGGACCTGGGCCGTTCCTAGGCGGCTACGGCCCCACCGACGCCGGGGCCCGCCCCGGACATCAACGCGGCCGGCGACGGTTGGCGCGGTCGTCGGCCGACCGAGGAAGCGACGCGCTCCCGCGGCGGGCACGGCCCTGGGCCCGCCGCGGCGGCACGGCGGACTGGTCAGGGCAGCTGGAAGAGGCTCAGGCGGTACTCCGTGACCTGTGGGGGCGGCTGTTCGGCGAAGCCGTCGATGGTCTGGCGGCACCACTCCGGCAGGCCGGCGACCAGCTCCGCCGGCAGCGTGGTCAGCGTGTGGGAGCCGAGCAGCGTGGCGCCGGGCAGCCAGGCGGTGACCTCGGCGGGGTCCGGGCAGGACCAGCGCATGCGGGCGGCGACCTTGCTCAGCGCGTCGTGGTTCGCCTGGTCGGAGACGATCGCCGGGCCGGCGCTGTCCAGCGCCAGCCGGGCGCCGGGGAAGTGGTCGGCAAGCAGGGCGAGGGTGCCGCGCACCTCCTGGACCGTCAGGAACGGCAGCACGGCTTCGGCGCTGAGCAGCACGGGAGCGCCCCGGTCGGCGGCCACGGCCCGAGGCCAGGCGGGGTCGGTGACCGAGGCGGCCAGCATCGTGCGGCGCGGGGAGTCGGGGAACGCGGCGAACAGCGCCCGGCGCAGGTCGATGACGTCGGGCAGGTCGAGGTCGAACCAGGTGGCCCGGCCGTTGTCCACGCGTTCGTAGCGGGTGTTGAGGCCGGTGCCGATCTCGACCACCGTGCCGTCGGGGTGGTCGGTCAGGAAGGCACGCGTCCAGTGGTCGAACAGCGCCGTCCGCACCACCGCGCCGAGCAGACTGGGCAGGCCGTCGAAGCGGGCGAAGTCGTAGTCGATCGCTTCGACCAGCTCCGCCGCTCGGGGGTCGCGCAGCACCGGCTCCTCGCGCGACTGGTCCACGGCGCGGCCGTACAGCGGTATGAGCAGCGTCTCCTGCACCGTGCCCAGTCGCACGCCCCCCGGCGTGCTGGGGTCGTCGTTCATCTCGGTCCTCCGTCGTGAGTGGTGGTTCGCCAGGGCGGGTGGTCAGGGCAGTCGGTCGGTGACGGAGTCGAGCCAGGCGTCGAAGCCGGTCGACGCGGCCCGCCACGCCGCCGGTCCGGCCGCCTCCTCGGCGGGGGTGAGCAGGCAGGAGTCCAGCAGCTCCGTCAGGTCCGCGCGGTCGACGCGCGGACCGGTGAACACCAGGTGTTGGCCACGGTCGCCGTGGTGCGGGTGCCAGTCCAGGGCCGCCGCCGCCCGCCGCTCGGGCGGGACCATCTCCCACGCGGCCCCGGGCAGGGCGGCCAGCCACGGCCCGACGCTGTCCACGCACACCGCGCCGCCGGCGGCGTCCCAGGACAGCAGCACGTCGGGCCGGTCGGCCAGCCAGAACCGTCCCCGGCTGCGCAGTGCCGAGCAGGCGATCCGCTCCAACGCCTGGTCCAGCCGCCCGGCGTGGAACGGCCGCCGGCGCCGCCACACCACCGTGGCGACGCCCGCCTCCTCGGCCTCCTGGGGCAGCCGGGCGCAGGCCGGATGCTGGGCCGCCGCGGCGGCCGAGGCGTCGAAACCGGCCAGCGCGGCCACGGCGAGCTCGGCCCCCTCCACGCGCACCTGGTGGGCGGTCGGGTGGAGCTGACGCAGCAGCGCCCGGTCCTCCTCTGTGGCCCGTGGGGAGTGGGAGCAGTGGGAGGAGTGGGAGGAGTGCGAGACGTGTGAGGAGTCGGCCACGGCCAGGACCGGCGCGTACTCCAGCTGCCGGGCGAAGGTGTCGGCGACCACGCGACGGTCGTCCACCGAGACCGCGAGGCCGGCGTCGGTGAGGTCGTCGCCGTTGGACAGGCAGGCCAGTACCAGCGCCGGGTCGACGGCGGTGACCACCTGCGTCAGACGCACGGGCGGGCCGCCGTCCTGCTGGGCCCCGTGGGCGATCAGTTCGGCGATGCCCTGGGGCTCGACGGACTCCCACAGCTCCACCACGACCATGCGGTGCCGACCGGACGCGGCCAGTTCCCCGAGGACGCCCGGCAGGTCCCGCCGGACTGCGCAGCAGCCACAGCGGCCGGTCGGCGGGACCTCGGCGCGGTCGAGCTCGCCGACGGCGTCGCGGAGGACGCGCCGGACCGACGCGCCGTCAGGGGCGGCGGAGACGTCGTGGTGGACGGCGACGCTGCCGGGCACGGTCCGCAGCAACCGGGTGACGGCGGCGGCGCGCGCCTCGACGTGCAGTCCGGCGACCACCACCACCGGCAGCGGCCCCGGCGGCGGCGCCCCGCGCCCGGTCACCGAGCACCGCCCGCGGCGGCGCCGTGCCGTCGCCGGCAGCGCTCCACGCGGCCGGCGGCGACCTCCCCACTCGATCGTCTGGTGGCTGGCAGCCGTCGAGCGACGTGGGAGAGGGCTCGCCCCGGCACCCCGGGGAGATCGTTGCGCGCCATGAGCACCAGCATACGACAACGATTTTCATGAGCGATAGCGTCGTCCGGCGCGTCGCACCGCGGGCGAACGCGCGGGGTGGGCGTCCTCGCTGTTCAATGGCTTGCGATCACGTCCGACGCCCCTACCCTGATCAGCACGCAAGGTCAGCTGAGCTCCGTATGAAACGGGTCGGATCGCCATGTGCCCTCTGCCGCGCCGGTTCCGACGAACGTGGACCGCACCCGTGGCCGAGGCCGTACGCCCCGACCACGCCGACCACGCCCCTGACGCGCCGTCGGCACCGTCGGCACCGTCGGCAGGAGGTCAGCTGGAGGGGCCAGCAGGAGCCCCGCCGGGCACCGCCCCGCAAGGCCGCGCCGCGCCGGGCAGCGCCGGGACCAACACGTCGCCACCGCCGCTGCGCCCCGCGAAGCTCCGGGTCGAAGCGACGGACGCCGAGCCAGGAGGACAGCCACATGAAGATGTTGATCAACGTGCCGGAGCGGGTGGTGGCAGACGCCCTGCGGGGTATGGCGCTGGCCCATCCCGAACTGGTCGTGGACGTCGACAACCGGGTGATCGTGCGCCGGGACGCCCCCGTCGAACGCAAGGTGGGCCTGGTCTCCGGCGGCGGTTCGGGGCACGAGCCGCTGCACGGCGGCTTCGTCGGTCCCGGCATGCTGGACGCCGCCTGCCCGGGTGAGGTGTTCACCTCCCCCGTCCCCGACCAGATGCTGCGGGCCGCCGCGGCCGTGGACAGCGGCGAGGGCGTGCTGTTCGTCGTGAAGAACTACACCGGCGACGTCCTCAACTTCGACATGGCCGCCGAGCTCGCCGAGGACGAGGGCGTGCGCGTCGAACGGGTGCTCGTCGAGGACGACGTCGCCGTCACCGACAGCCTGTACACGGCGGGCCGGCGCGGCACCGGCGGCACCCTGTTCGTGGAGAAGCTCGCGGGCGCCGCCGCCGAGGCGGGCGCGCCCCTGGAGCGGGTCGCGGCCGTCGCGCGGCGGACCGCCGAGTCCTCGCGCAGCTTCGGGGTGGCACTCAGCGCCGTCACGACCCCGGCCAAGGGCAGCCCCAGCTTCGACCTGCCCGCCGGGGAGCTGGAGCTCGGCATCGGCATCCACGGCGAGCCGGGCCGGGAGCGGCGCGCCATGATGACCTCCGGTGAGATCGCCGACGCCGCGGTGGACGCGCTGCTGGAGGATCTGAAGCCCTCGCTGCCGCTGCTGGTGCTGGTCAACGGCATGGGCGGCACGCCGTTGCTGGAGCTGTACGGCTTCAACGCCGAGGTGCAGCGCGTGCTCTCCGAGCGCGGCGTGGCGGTGGCTCGTACCCTCGTCGGGAACTACGTGACCTCCCTGGACATGGCGGGCTGCTCGGTGACGCTGTGCCAGGTGGACGACGAGATGCTGCGGCTGTGGGACGCGCCGGTGCGCACCCCGGGGCTGCGCTGGGGCCGGTGACGGCCGGATGGAGGAGGAGGTGGCTGTGGGGACGGCTGAGGTGGACGCCGGGCTCGTGCGGCGATGGCTGGCCGCGGCGGCGGCCGAGATCGACAGGGAGGCCGGGCGGCTGACCGAGCTCGACTCGGCCATCGGAGACGCGGACCACGGCAGCAACATGCGCCGCGGCAGCGCCGCCGTGGTGGCCGCGCTGGAGCGTGAGGAGCCGGCGACGCCGGGCGCGGCGCTCGTGCTGGCCGGCCGGACGCTGGTGTCCACCGTCGGCGGCGCCGCCGGCCCGCTCTACGGCACGCTGCTGCGCGGCGCGGGGAAGGACCTCGGCGACGTCCCGAGCGTCTCGCCCGAGGCGTTCGCCGAGGCGATGCGGGCCGGCGTGGCGGCGGTGGCGCGGCTGGGCGGCGCGGCGGCGGGTGACAAGACGATGCTCGACGCGCTGCTGCCGGCGACGGAGGCGCTGCCGGACGTGGAGGCGGCGCGCCGCGCGGCGACCGAGGGCGCCGTGGCCACGGTGCCGTTGCGGGCCCGCAAGGGGCGAGCGAGTTACCTCGGCGAGCGGAGCGTCGGCCACGAGGACCCCGGGGCGGCCTCCGCCGCGCTGCTGTTCGCGGCGCTCGAGCAGGTCGTCGGGGAGGCCGCGGCCGATGGCTGAGCGGGAGCGACAGCCGTCGCGCGTGGGGGTCGTGCTCGTCTCCCACAGCCGGGAGGTGGCCGAGTCCGTGGCCCGTCTGGCGCGGGACCTGGCCGGCGGCGGCGACCTGGCGGAGGTCGTGCCCGCCGGCGGCACCGCCGACGGGGGCGTCGGCACCAGCGCCGAGCTGATCGCCGCGGCGGCGCACCGCGCCGACGGGGGCGCGGGCGTCGCGGTCCTGGCCGACCTCGGCAGCGCGGTGCTCACGGTGCAGGCGCTGCTGGCCGAGGGCGAGGAGCTGCCGGAGCGCACGCAGTTGGTTGACGCGCCGTTCGTGGAGGGGGCGGTGGCCGCCGTGGTCACGGCCTCGGCCGGCGCCGACCTGCGGGCCGTCGCGGCGGCGGCGGGCGAGGCGTACACGTTCCGCAAGACATGACAAGCAGGACGTGACAAGCAGGACGTGACAAGCAGGACGTGACGGGCGCGCCGGTCCGACCGGCGGTCGGGCCAGCGGTCGGACCGGTGCGAGGCGGCGCGGATCGCGCCCTGCTCTCAGCCCGCCAGCCGGGCCTTCCAGATCTCCTCGCTGGGCCACCGCCGGGCCCAGTCGACGGGGATCTCGTCGTAGTCCCGGGGCGTGGGATCGGGCGCCTGAATCTCGATCAGGTCCTCGACGACGAAGCCGCAGGACCGGAGCAGGCGCAGCATCTCCCCGTGGGGCAGCACGAACTCCACGTGGCTGCCCCGGCCCAGCCGCGTGAGGCCGAACTGCTCGCGCACGAGACGGGTGGACACCGGCCCCTCGGGCTGCGCGCACAGCGCGAACAACGGGGAGTACCGCATGAACACCAGTCGACCTCCGGGCACGAGAAGCCGGGCCGCCTCCGGGATCCACCGGTAGGGGTCGCACCACAGGGAGGCGCCGTACTCGCTGATCGCCAGGCCGAACGTGTCGTCCTCGTAGGGCACGTTCTCGGCGTTGCCCAGCACGAGCGGGAAGTCGATGCCGAACTCCTCCTGCATGGCCCGCGCCGTGGCGAGCTGCCGCTGGGAGAGGTCGATCCCCACCGGTTCGGCCCCGGCCCTCGCCAGCCAGGCGGACACGTAGGCCGTGCCGCAGCCCAGCTCGATGACGCGCGTCCCGGACAGCTCCTCGGGCAGCACGCGGACCCGCGACTCGGGGGTCGCCCACAGGCCCCAGCGCGGCTCCGTCTGCTCCCAGTGGTCGCGGGCGAGCGGCCCGTGCCACCCGGCCGCCTCCTCGTCCCAGAAGCGTCGGTTCCGTTCGACGTGGTCCGTGAGCCGATCATGGGTCATGGGGGCATTGCACCGGGGACGCCAGTGGCTCGGCAACGGAATTACCGTCGCGGCCAGCCCGCCGGCCACCTCCCCCCTCGCTCCCCGGAGGGCGCGCCTACCGCGGGGCGGGGTCGGAGGCGGGCGGCGCGAACCACGCGGGGGCGTCGCGGGTGGCCAACCCGATCCGGGTCGTGGCGAACTCACGCAGCGGCGGCAGCCCGTCGAGCGGGAACCAGCCGACCTCCACGGACTCCTCGTCGTTGACCCGGGCCGCGCCCCCGACGGCGCGGCAGCGCAGGCTGACGTCCACGAACTGGCAGCGGTCGCCGTTGGCGTAGCGCACCGGGGCCAGGGTCTCCACCAGCAGCACCCGGTCGGGGACGCAGCGGACGGCCGTCTCCTCGTAGACCTCGCGGACGGCGGCGTCGGCGGGCTGCTCGCCGGGCTCCGGGATGCCGCCGATGATCGACCAGCGGCCGTCGTCCGCACGGCGCGCCAGCAGGACCCGGTCGGCGTCGTCGAGGACGACGGCGCTGACGCCGGGGAGGAACAGCAGCTCGTGGCCGATGCTCTCCCGCAGCTCGCGGATGAACGGGGGCGTGCCCATGGAGCCGAGCCTACGGGGTGGGCGCGAGGACCGGCAGCAGGCGGGCCTCAGGATAGGCGTGGGCGGCGGGCGGCAGCGCCGCGGGTCGACCGCTGGCGAGGACCCGCAGGGTGCCGCCGGGCTCCGCGCCCGGGTCGGGGGTCACGCCGGCACGGCGCAGCGCCTGGGCGGCGACGGCGTGGGCCGAGCCGTGCAGGGTGACCGGGCCCGACAGTGTCGCGGTGAGCTGCTCGCGGATGCGGTCGGCGACGAGTTCGTAGTGCGTGCAGCCGAGCACCACCGCCCGCGTGGCGGGCGGGGTCAGCTCGGCGGCCGCCTTGACGGCCGCGGCGACGGCCGCCTCGTCGGCCTGCTCCACGGCCTCGGCGAGGCCGGGGCAGGGCACCTCGACGGCCTCCGCGCCGCTCCCGGCGGCGAAGGCGTGGATCAGCTGGCGCTGGTACGGGCTGCCGGTCGTCGCGGGGGTGGCCCAGACCGCGAACGGGCCGTGGGCGGCGGCCGGCTTCACGGCCGGCACCGTGCCGACGACCGGCACCGCCGGCTCCCACTCCGCCCGCAGCGCGGGAAGGGCGTGCACCGAGGCGGTGTTACAGGCGACGACCAGCACGTCGGGTGCCTCGGCGAGGGCGGCGCGAGCGCAGGCCAGGGCCCTTTCGACGATGTCTGCCGGCGTCCGGGGGCCCCACGGCATGCCGTCCGGGTCGCCGGACAGGACCAGGGAGGCGTCCGGCCGCAGCCGGCGCACGGCGGCGGCCGCGGGCAGCAGTCCGAGGCCGGAGTCGACGAGGGCGATCCTCATGGCGCAGGAGCGTACCGGCGCCGTGCCGCCGCGCCGGGGCGACTCACCCGCGTCACTTGCGGCCCGGTGTCCACTGCATGCCCCAGCCGTAGGCGTAGTCCGCGGTGCGCTGAGGGCTCACGCCCCGCTCGGGCACCAGGTACCGCGCCTCGCGGTGGACCACGAGTTCGCCGCCCTCGTTGGTCAGCAGCGCGAGGGCGCAGACCGGCGAGGGGACCGTGCACTCGTCGAGGAAGAACTCGACGGGCGCGCCGCGCTCGGGGGTGAGGGTCACCGTGGCGTTGGTGATGTCCTTGAAGCTGGCGGCGCCCGAGTAGATCGTCACGAAGATCAGCACGCGACGCAGCGCGCTGACGTGGTCGAGGTTGATCGTGAGGTTCTCGCCGGTGGCCACGGCGCCCGTGCGGTCGTCGCCGTCGAGGTGGATGTACGGCGGCTGGTGGAGCGAGCCGAAGGCGTTGCCGAGGGACTGGACGACGCCCTTGCGGCCGTCGGCGAGCTCGAAGAGCGCGCACAGGTCGAGGTCGAGCCCGCCTGCCATGGCCTTGCTCAGCCGCTCCTTCCAGCCGAGCTTCTGCTGCTGCGGGGCGCCCTGCTGCCAGTTGAGGTTCACCCGCAGGCGGCCGGAGGTGCCCCCCTGCTTGGCCAGCGAGATCGACGGGGCGCTCTTGGTGAGCGTGACCTTGCTCAGCCGCACCGGGCCGCCGGCGGTGGGGGCCGCCGGCGCGGTCGGCGGCGCGGCGGGAGGTGCGGGCGGCGGGGCGACGGGCGCCGGGGCGGGGGGCGGGGGCGGTGCGGCCGGCGCGGGGGCCGGGGTGGCGGGCGTGGCGACCGGGGCCGGCGGCGGCGCGTCGTCGACGGAGATGCCGAAGTCCGTGGCGAGCCCGGCGAGGCCCGTGGCGTACCCCTGGCCGACGGCGCGGAACTTCCAGGCGCCCTGGCGCCGGTAGAGCTCGCCCAGGACGAAGGCCGTCTCGGTGCTGGCGTCCTGGCTGTCGAAACGCGCGATCTCGGCGCCGCTGTCGGCGTCGAGGACCCGCACGTGCAGACCCGGCACCCGGCCGAAGGTGCCGCCGTCGGCGGACGCCGCGAGGACCACCTTGTCGATGTCGGACTCGACGCCGGGCAGGTCCACGGCGAGGCGGTCGGTGACCGAGGCCCCCTGCGGCTGCTTGCCCTCGTGCCGGACCGAGCCGGAGGCGTGGCGGGGCTGGTTGTAGAACACGAAGTCGTCGTCCGAGCGGACCCGGCCGGCGCTCGTCAGCAACAGCGCGGAGGCGTCCACGTCGGGCACCCCGGCAGCGGTCTGCCAACCGATCTCGACGCGGACCGACCGCGCCGTCACCGGGACGTTCGCACCTTTGAGCATCGTGGGCATCTCGGCTTCCTCCCCGTCGGACGAGCGTCGGCGCTCCGCCTGATCAGCGGCGGGCACCTCAACTATGCCACCCGCCGTCGGTCATCCCGGACGCGCCCCGGACAGGACCCGTTGTGTGCGGCCCATTGCCTCTTTATCCGGTATTCCATCGTATTGGGGGTCTGTCGTCAGCTCAGGGACATGAAATGACCCTCTAATCGGTCTCCCCAACCAGCACATGGTGGGCTTAACTTATGGGGCATGACCTCCCCGCGCCCCTACGGCGGTGGGTACTACTCCTCGCCGTCCTTCCCTGACACCCCCATCTACGACAGTCTGGTGGCCGAGCGGGGAACCCCGCAGATCGCGCCCATCAGGGTCCCGGCCGCCTACGAGCCGCTGGGATACGCTCCCGCGGCGCCCCAGCCGGCTCTCCCCGCCGCCCTGCCGGCGCTGCCGGCCGGGCCCTCCTCGCACCAGCCGCCCCAGGCGGCGAGCTACCCCGGATACCAGGCGACGCCGGCGCGCCAGCCGCGGCCGGCCACCGCCCCGATGCAGGCCCCCGCGCCGCAGCCCGGGCCGTACGGCCCGCAGCCGGCCGCGCAGCGGCCCTATCCCGCGCCGCAGGGCCCTCACGCCCCCGCGCCGCAGCAGATGCGGCCGGCCGCGCCACGGCCCGCGGCGCCGCGTCCCGCCGCCCCCCAGCCGGCCCCCGGGCCGCGGCTGACGCCGGGCGGATACCAGCACCCCTACCCCGCGCCGCAGCAGCCGCAGGCACCCAGCCAGGCGCAGCAGCACCCGTATCCGGGTCAGGGGTACTGGGGAGACCAGGGGGCGGGCCGCTGACCCAACGGGAATCCGACCGGGGCCTTGGGGCGAAGGCCCCGTATCGGACTCCTCACACCTCCACGTCCTCCAACACACCGAGGGCGTCGGGCACCAGCACCGCGGCGGAGAAGTAGGCGCTGACGAGGTAGGAGACGACCGCCTGGTCGTTGACGCCCATGAAGCGCACGTTCAGGCTGGGCTCGCGTTCGTCGGGAATGCCCGGCTGGTGGAGGCCGACGACGCCCTCGTCCTCCATGCCGGTGCGCATGGCGATGACCGCACTGGTGTTGTCCCGGTGGATCGGGATCTTGTCGCAGGGCAGGAGGGGGATGCCGCGCCAGGCGCGGACGCGGGTGCCCTGGAGGTCGACCTCGCGGGGGTAGATCCCGCGCCTGCTGCACTCGCGGCCGAAGGCGGCGATGGCGCGCGGGTGGGCGAGCAGGACCCGGGTGCCGCGGCGGCGCGTGACGAGCGCGTCCATGTCGTCGGGGGTGGGAGGGCCGCCGCGGGTGTGGATGCGCTGACCGAGGTCGGCGTTGTGCAACAGGCCGAACTCCGGGTTGTTGACCATCTCGTGCTCCTGACGCTCCCGCAGCGCCTCCACGGTCAACCGCAGCTGCTCCTCCAGCTGGTTCATCGGCTCGTTGTACAGATCCGCCACCCGCGTGTGCACCCGCAACACCGTCTGCGCCACACTCAACTCGTACTCACGAGGACTCACCTCGTAGTCCACGAACGTCCCCGGCAACACCGGCTCCCCCGCATGACCCGACGCCAACTCGATCGCCGCCTCACCCTCCGCGTTGCGCTGGGCGGGGATCGCGGCGCGGACCGCGGCCAGGTGGGCGCGCAGGCTCTCCGAGCGGCCCAGCACGTCCTCGAAGGCCTGTCGGGGCAGGGTGAGCACGGTGCCGCTGGTCAGCGCCGCGACCGTGTGCTCGAAGGTCTCGGGAGGATCCGCGGCGAGCACCTCCTCGCCGTAGAACTCGCCGCCGGCGAGCACCCGCAGCTCGGCCTCCTCGTCGTACGGGCCGGGGGCGCGCAGGCCGAACTTCCCGTGTGCCACGAGGACGACCTGGTCGGCGGGCGCTCCCGCCTCGACGACGACCTCCCCCGCCGTGACGTCCCGCTGCGCGCACGCGGCGGCGAGCGCGTTGAGCACCTCCTCGTCCTCGAACCCGGCCAGCGGCGGCAGCTCCGTGAGCTCGGCGGGGATGACGCGGATCTCGGAGCCGGTGGAGACGAACTCCACGCGGCGGTTCCCCAGGGTGTAGGTCAGCCGGCGGTTGACCCGGAACGTGCCACCGGTCACCTGCATCCACGGCAGCACCTTCAGCAGCCAGCGGGAGGAGATCTCCTGCATCTGGGGCGGCGTCTTGGTGGTGGTCGCCAGATTCCGCGCGGCGGCCGTGGCCAGGCTCAGCTGGGACTGCTGTGCCGCTTCGTCCGGAGTCGGCTCGGTGGACGTCGTCATGCGAGAAACCGCCAATCTACGGGTTTTCAGATGGTCATGGGGCCCCTGCGAAACGAAGCTAGCCGCCCGCCGGAAGGGAGTGCAATCACTCGAAAGAGCGGGTATTCCGGGATTCCCACGGCGCTTTCCGGGGTATTGGCGGCGGGCTCGTTCCGGAATGACGCTCTCGTCCAACCGCGCGCCAACAGCCGTTCGGTACAGCGGATGACGGCGAAGCATGGGCGCATAGGCGCGCACAGGGGCGCGTAGGGGCGCGCAGCCACCAGCGCTGGCCGGTCATGTCACCCCACCGCGGCACGCTACGGTGGAGCCGCCACGTTGGCGCTCGCTCATCGCACGAGGTTGGGGCAGGTCGGTCCATGGCTACGGGCTCGGTCCAGGTGACGCACTCCGGGACTTCACGCTGGCGGCGCCGGACCGCCGTCTACGGCACGGTCGCCGAGGCGCTCGCCGTCGCGGTCGACGGCGACGTGCTCGTCCTGGCCCCCGGCACCTACCGGGAGAACCTGGTCATCGAGCACGCGGTCACGATGCGCGGCCCCGAGGAGTCCAAGGACGGCCCCGCCCGCATCGCGCCGCCCGAGGGGGTGCCGCTGACGGTGCGCGGCTCCGCCACCGTGCGGTGCCTGCGGATCGAGGGTCAGGACACGGCCGTGCCCGCCGTGCTCGTGGAGGCCGGATCGCCCGAGTTGGCGGCGTTGACGGTGCACACCTCCTCCGCCACGGGCATCGCGGTGCGCGGCGGCGCGCGTCCCACGGTGCGGGGCTGCGGCGTGCGCAACGCGGCCGGCAGCGGGATCAGCGTCGCCGACGGCGCCGGCGGCCTGTTCGAGGAGTGCGAGGTCGCCGAGTCCGGGCAGCCGGGCGTTCAGGTGCAGGGCCCGGCGCACGTCCGGCTGGACCGGTGCCGGATCAGGGACGCGGGCGGCGCGGGCCTCGCGGTCAGCGGCGAGGGCAGCGCGGTGGAGGCGACGGACTGCGGCATCCACGGCGTGCGGGGCGCCGGCGTGCGCCTGGCCGACCGGGCCACCGCCCACCTGACGGACTGCCGGGTCAGCGAGACGACGGCGGACGGCGTGACGCTCGACGGCGAGGCGGTGCTGACCCTGGCCGACAGCCAGGTCCACGACATCCCGGAGAACGCCGTCGACCTCAGGTCGCGTTCGGTCCTCACGCTGCAACGCACGACGATCAGTCGCTTCGGGCGCAACGGCGTGTCGGCGTGGGACGCCGGCACCCACGCCGACGCCCACGACTGCGAGATCCACGAGAGCACCGGCGACTATCCGGCGGTGTGGGTCAGCGACGGCGCCACGGCCGTGCTGGAGTCCTGCCGCGTCCACGACGTGCCGGACGCCCTGTTCGTCCTCGACCCCGGCTCCCGGGCAGACGTCGTGGACAGCCGGATCGAGCGGGTGCGGGGCTCGGCGGTGTCGGTGAGCGACGGCGCCACCGCGCGGATGGACGGCTGCCGGCTGGCGGAGGTCGGCACGGGCGCGTGGTTCCGCGACGCCGGCAGCGGCGGGACGGTGACCGGCTGCACCATCGAGCGCCCCAGGACCGGCGTGATCGTCACCAAGGGCGCCAACCCGCAGGTCACGGACTGCGCGGTGGCGGAGCCGAGCGAGGCCGGGTTCTACGTGTCGGCGCGCGGGCGTGGCGCGTTCACCCGCTGCCGCGTCACCGGCTCCCAGGGGTACGGCTTCCACATCATCGACGGCTGCCGCAGCGAGCTCGTCGGCTGCCGGACCGCGCGCTGTGCCCGGGGCGGGTACGTCGTCGGCGAGGTGGCGGGCGAGCCGGGACCGGTGCTGACCGACTGCCGCAGCGACGAGGTGGCGCGGCCGGGCGCCGACGTGCGCGTGACCGCCGCCGACTCCCCGGCGGAGAGCTCCGACACGGCGGGGGCCGCCGCCCGCGCACGGCAGGGCGAGAGCACGCTGCCGGCCGGTGCCGGCGGGGCTCCCGGTGGCGGGGCCGACGCCACGGCCGCGGGGCAGCCCGCGACCCGGGCGTCGGCCGAGGTGCTCGCCGAGTTGGAGGCGCTGGTGGGCCTTACGACGGTGAAGCGTGAGGTCCGCGCGTTGATCGACATGATCGAGGTCGGCCGCCGCCGGCAGCGGGCCGGTCTGAAGGCCGCCTCGGTCCGGCGCCACCTGGTCTTCACCGGCTCGCCCGGCACGGGGAAGACGACGGTGGCGCGGCTGTACGGCGAGATCCTCGCCTCCCTCGGGGTGCTGGAGCGCGGCCACCTGGTGGAGGTCTCCCGCGTCGACCTCGTCGGCGAGCACATCGGGTCCACGGCGATCCGCACCCAGGAGGCGTTCGACCGGGCGCGGGGCGGGGTGCTGTTCATCGACGAGGCGTACGCGCTCACGCCCGAGGACGCCGGTCGGGACTTCGGCCGGGAGGCCATCGACACCCTGGTGAAGCTGATGGAGGACCACCGGGAGGCGGTGGTGGTGATCGTGGCCGGGTACACCCGGGAGATGGAGCGGTTCCTGGCCGCGAACCCCGGGGTGGCGTCCCGTTTCTCCCGCACCATCACCTTCGGCGACTACGCGCCCGAGGAGCTGCTGCGCATCGTCGAACAGCAGGCGCGCGAGCAGGAGTACGACCTCGCGGAGGGGACGCCCGAGGCGCTGCTCGGGTACTTCGAGGGGCTGGAGCGCGGCCCGTCGTTCGGCAACGGTCGCACGGCACGGCAGACGTTCGAGGCGATGGTGGAGCGGCACGCCGGGCGGGTGGCGCGGCTGCCGGACCCGAGCACGCAGGAGCTGACGCTGCTCTACCCGGCGGACCTGCCGGAGGCGGCGGCCGTGTCCTAGAAGGACCGCCCCGCCACCCCGCGCCCCGTGGCCGGCGCCCCGTCGGCCCGCCCGGGAGGACGGGAGAGCCCTCAGGGGGCGTTCCCGGCGGTGTCCTGGGGCGCGACGGGCACGTCCCGGACGAGCGGCTCCGTCGCGGCGTGTGCCGCGGCCGCCTTGGGCGCGGTGGGACGAGGGCCGGGCGGGGCTCCGGGCAGACGGCGGTGGAGCGCGGCGCGCTCCTCGGCGAACGCGGGGTCGGCCTCGTAGTCCGTGTGCCCGAGGATCGGCTCGGGCAGCGGCCACAGCAGGCTGCGGCCGTAGTGCAACGGATCGGTCAGGGGGCCACGGTCGACGGGGGTTCCGTCGTCCCCGGTCACGCCGACGGGGCCGCCGATGGGGTCCGTGGCGCGCCAGAGGTTCCGCCAGTGGGGCAGGTCCCGGTGGAGGCAGCGCAGCGCCGTCGCGCCGAAGTACGCCGGGAACCACCGCCCGTAGAGCCGCTGCAACGGCGAGCCGTGGGTCAGCAGCGCGATCCTGGCCCGTGTGGCCGTGTCCAGCTGCCACACGGCCGCGGCGGCCAGCACGCTGCCCTGGGAGTGGCCGGAGATCACCAGCCGCCCGCCGGTGACCTCGGTCCAGGTGCCCATCCGCCACGAGAGGTCGGGCACGGCCCGCTCCGCGTAGCAGGGTGGGGCGAAGGGATGGGCGGCGCGCGGCCAGAAGGTGCCGACGTCCCACAGGATGCCGACGGTCCTGCGGGCCGACGCGTCACGGTAGGCCCGGCGTCCCATGGCCAGCAGCAGCAGCACGCCGATCCCCATCAGCCAGGAACCGAACTGCTGGCAGAAGTCGGCGAGCCCCGCGACGGGGCCCGGGGCGTCGGAGGCGGCCTGGGCGGGGGACTCGCCGGTCAGGGAGCCGGTGACGGCGGTGAGCCCGAGGAGCAGGCTGGCCCCGGTGATCCAGCCGACCACCACGGGCGCGGAGTCCG
This sequence comes from Streptomyces sp. 4N509B, assembly GCF_052245655.1. Taxonomy (NCBI): domain Bacteria; kingdom Bacillati; phylum Actinomycetota; class Actinomycetes; order Kitasatosporales; family Streptomycetaceae; genus Streptomyces; species Streptomyces sp. 4N509B. Next base: position 66,048 of record NZ_JBQQBZ010000010.1, on the reverse strand, counting down.
TCAGCTCCGCCCGCGCCAGGGCGCCCGCGATGCGTCCGCTGCGCTCCGTCAGCGGCTCGGCCGGCTCGCCGACGTACACGACGCGCACGTCGGGGGCCAGGACGCGCCGGCGGCGGGCGAGGCGCGCCAGCGCCGCGACGGCCAGCACCAGCACGACGAGGAGCCACGCGGGGACGGCGGCGGCCTGCCAGCTGAGCAGGACCGGCGGGCCGGCGATCGTGGCGTCGGGGTCGCCGGGCGCGGCGTGCGGGTCGAGCCAGTCCGCGACCCGCTGCGCCACTCCCCCGGTGAACACCCCTCCCAGCGTGCAGGCCAGCAGCGCCACGGCCGCGCCGCCGAGCCCCGCGAGGGCGCCGCGGTCGGCGCGCGGGGCGTGCCGGTGGAGCCGGCGGGCGCTCAGCGCCACGCCGACCACGAGGAGGCCCTGGAGCACCGCGAGGGCGGCGAAGATCCCGCCGCCGGGGTGCTCGCCGCTCGTCGACCAGCCGGGCCTGCTCCACGCAGTGTGGAGGAGGGTGAGCGCCAGCAGCGCGAGGGCGGCGGGCGACAGGGCGCGGATGGCGGCCGGCAGGGACTGCTCGTCGATCTCCTCCTCCGTGCGGCCGTGGCGCGTCTGCTGCACCGCGACGGCGGCGAGGCCCGCCACGACCAGCCCGGTCAGCAGCCAGCCGGTGACGGCCAGGGCGGTGGCGCCCCGCGGGCCGCGGTCGTGGGGGCCGGTGGCCGCGAGCAGCGCGGCGCAGACGGTCAGCAGGCCCACGGTGGTGTGGGCGGCGCGCAGCCGGCCGACGATGCCCCTGCCGTACCAGAAGCCGGGCAGGCTCAGCGCCGCCTCGCGCTGGTGGTCCCCGCGGGGGCGCGGGGGCGGCGAGGCCGACTCGTAGGCGCTCCAGGTGCGGCGGGAGAGCCACCACAGCAGGGCGACGACGGCGGTGGGCACCAGCGCGGCCACCGCCAGCCGCCGGCCGGGCTCGGACCACCAGCCGCCGTCCGGGCCCGCGAGCGGGCCGAGCCAGGAGGCGGTGTCGACGCAGGCGGCCGAGCCGGCGCACTGCCAGGCCACGAGGTCGAGGCAGACGGCGCAGGCCCCGGCCACCAGCATCACGGTGAGGGAGAGGGCCAGGAGGCGGACCAGGGTCTCGTAGGCGCGGCGGGTGCGGGGGCGGCCGTGCCCGGCGGGGCGCATCCAGTGCGCCAGGTTCGCCACCATGAACGGCAGCAGGAGCAGCCACAGGGCCCTGGCGGCGTTGCCCGAGGTGAGGCCCGACCAGGAGTACGCCTCGCGCAGCGGAGCCGCGTCGTCCCACGGCCGGTCGGCCTGGTCGTCGGTGCGGCGGTGGACGCTGGCGGTGGTGTCACCGGTGACGCGGGTGGTGCGGGGGTCGTGCAGCATGTCCTGCGGGGTGGCGCCGCCGACGCCGTGCACCAGCAGCTCCAGCGCGGGCGGCACCGTGTCCGCGGGCGGTGTGGGGGCGTCTGGCGGGGTGGGGGCCTCCGGCGGCGCGGGGAGGTCCGGTGGGGTGGGGACGTCCGGCCCGGTGGGAACCTCTGGCGGGGCCGCGTCGTCGGGTGGCGGGGTGATGCTCTCCGTCGCCATGGGTGCCGTCCTCCCCCGCCGTCGTCACGGCGTGCCGTCCACTCGTCTCCCGTGGTGAGGGTCTGCCCGGCTGGCGGGCGGACGGAACGCGACTGAATCTCCCGTCGGTTGACGGGTGGCGGAACGTGCGAGGATGACCCCGGATCGAGGGAACGATGAGGAGTAGCGTGAGCGACAACCAGAACCTGCTGGCCGGGCAACGGCGCGCGCTCATCCTTGACGAGGTGCGCCGCCGGGGCGGCATCCGGGTCAGCGAGCTGACGCGGATGCTCCAGGTCTCGGACATGACGGTGCGCCGTGACCTGGATGTGCTGGCGCGACAGGGGGCTCTGGAGAAGGTGCACGGCGGCGCGGTCCCGGTGGCCGAGGCCCGCACCCACGAGCCGGGATTCGAGGCCAAGTCGTCCCTGGAGCTCTCCGCCAAGAGCGAGATCGCGCGGGCGGCGGCGGCGCTGGTGACACCGGGCAGCGCGGTGGCCCTCTCCGGCGGGACGACGACCTTCGCCGTGGCGCACCAGCTGCTGGAGGTGGCCGACCTGACGGTGGTGACCAACTCCGTGCGGGTCGCCGACGTGTTCCACAACGCGCAGCACCTGGGCGAGGGCGGTAGGCCCGCCGGCTCGCCCGCCGCGACGGTGGTGCTGACGGGCGGCGTGCGCACGCCGTCGGACGCGCTGGTGGGCCCCGTGGCCGACGCGGCGATCAGCTCGCTCCACTTCGACGTGCTGTTCCTCGGGGTGCACGGCATCTCCGTGGAGGCGGGGCTGTCCACGCCGAACCTCGCGGAGGCGGAGACCAACCGGCACTTCATCCGCTCGGCGCGCCGGGTCGTGGTCGTGGCGGACCACACGAAGTGGGGGACGACGGGGCTGAGCTCCTTCGCCTCGCTCGACGAGGTGGACACGCTGGTGACCGACGCCGGGCTGGCGTCGGCGGACCGCGAGGAGATCGGGGCGCACCTGGCGGAGCTGGTGATCGCCGGCGGTGCGGACGGGGTGGGCTGAGCGGTCCCGGAGGGGACCAACGGCCGTGGGGGCGTGGCGGCGGCCGACCGCCGCTCGGGCGGCCGGCCGCGGGGAGGAGCGGTTCAGGCCGTCGCGCCACGGGATCTGTTCTCCGTGAGGACGGCCCGGCGGCCGCGGTACTCCTCCTCGTCGATCTCGCCCGCGGCGAAGCGGCGGCCGAGCAGGGCGAGGGGTGAGTCCCCGCCGTCGTGGTGCCCGTGCCCGCCACGCCGGACGGTGCGGCGCAGCAGCCAGATCGCTCCGACCACGATCGCCGCCCAGACCAGGGGGAACAGCACGACCCACGGTCCGGGGCCGTCCTCCCAGGCATGTGCCAGCGTCTCCATGTGGCTCACGTTCCCTTCGTTCGTTCGTTGGTCGTCGCCTCGGTTGGTGTCTCGTCCCGTGTCACTCCCCAGGCTGCTGGAGCGGGCCGGCCCCGTCGTCGTACGGGCAGCGGCGATCCCGCTGCTCCCGCGGGAGTAGCGGGAGCCGCCCTGCCGCCGCGTTCTCCCGGGCGCTGTCAGTGGTGGCTGTCAGACTCGCGCCATGGGCAGATGGGCGCTGGCGGAGTATCCGGACGGCTCGGTCCGGGTCTGTGAGCTCGACGAGCACGGCCTCGCGGCCGGCCCGGCCGCGCACGCCCCCTCCCTGGCCGAGGCGGTGCGGGCGAGGCCCGGGGTCTCGCGCTGGGTGTGGCGTGCCACCGCGGCGGTCTATCCCCGGCTGCTGCGGGCGGGCGTGTCGGTGGCCCGCTGCCACGACGTGGAGGCCACGGAGGCGCTGCTGCTGGGGTACGAGGGGCGGTACGGCGAGCCCCGGTCGCTGGGCGCGGCCTGGGCGAGGTTGCGCGGCCTGCCCGTGCCTCCCGATCCGCCGCCCGCCGCGCCCGCCACGGCGCAGCCGTCCCTGTTCGACGCGGCCGAGACGGTCGCGGGCGCGCTGCCGGGGGACGCCGACCCGCTCGACGCCCTCGTCGCGGTCCACGCGGCGCAGCTGGCGCGGACGCGGGCCGCCGAGCATCCCGGGCGGCTGCGGCTGCTGGCGGCGGCCGAGTCGGCGGGGACGCTGGTGGCGGCCGAGCTCACCCGCGTCGGGCTGCCGTGGCGGGCGGACATCCACCGGCAGCTGCTGACCCGTCTGCTGGGCGAGCGGTACGCGGGCGGCGAGCCGCGGCGGCTGGCCGAGCTGGCGGAGCAAGTGTCACGCGCGTTCGGTCAGGGCGTGGTGGTCCGGCCCGACCTCCCGGCGGAGGTCATCCGCGCCTTCGCCCGCGCCGGGGTCAGGCTCACCTCCACGCGCTCCTGGGAGCTGCGGGAGGTCGACCACCCGGCCGTCGCGCCGCTGCTGGAGTACAAGAAGCTCTACCGCATCCACACCGCGCACGGCTGGTCGTGGCTGCGTTCCTGGGTGCGCGAGGGTCGGTTCCGCACGGAGTACCTGCCCGGCGGCACCCCCACCGGCCGCTGGACGAGCAACGGGGGCGGCGCCCTGCAGATCCCCCGCGTCATACGCCGCGCGGTGGTGGCCGACCCCGGCTGGCGGCTGGTGGTGGCCGACGCGAACCAGCTGGAGCCGCGGGTGCTGGCGGCGATCTCGCGCGACCGGGGGCTGATGGCGGCGGCCAGCGGCTCGGAGGACCTGTACACGGCGCTCGCGCACCGGGGCTTCTCCGGGGACCGGGCGCACGCCAAGCTGGCGCTGCTCGGCGCGATCTACGGCCAGACCTCCGGCGACGGGCTGCGCCACCTGGCGTTCCTGCGCCGGCGTTTTCCCGCCGCCGTGGCGTACGTGGACGAGGCGGCGCGCGCCGGCGAGCAGGGGCGTCTGGTGCGCACCTGGCTCGGCCGCACCTGCCCGCCCGTGGCGGCCGCCGGCGGGGCCTCGGAGGACGGCGCGGGGGGCGACGCGTGGGCCGGCGAGCCGGACGGGCAGGCGCTGGAGGAGGAGGCCCCTCGCGGGGCTGCGCGCGGCCTCGCGGCGGCGCGGGCCCGTGGGCGGTTCACGCGGAACTTCGTGGTGCAGGGCAGCGCCGCCGAGTGGGCGCTGCTGATGCTGGCCGCCCTGCGCGGCAGGCTGCGCGGCATGCGGGCGGAGCTGGTCTTCTTCCAGCACGACGAGGTGATCGTGCACTGCCCCGCCGAGGAGGCCGCAGCGGTGGTGACGGCGGTCGGCGCGGCCGGGGAGGAGGCCGGCCGCCTGGCGTTCGGCCCGACCCCCGTGAGCTTCTCCTTCACCACCGCCGTGGTCGAGTGTTACGCCGACGCCAAGGACGCGCCCGACGGGCCCTCAGGCGATCGCGCCGACGGGTCCGCTGAGGAGGTGCCCGCCACCCTCGGTGACCAGGCGGGAGGCCGTGGCCAGGCGGGAGACCGCCTCCTCGGCGGTCGCGGCGTCCACGGTGAACGGGATGCGCAGATAGCCCTCGAACGCGCCGTCGAGCCCGAAGCGGGGTCCGGAGGGCACCCGCACGCCGAGCCGCTCCGCGACGTCGGCGATCCGTGAGCCGGACAGGCCCCCGGTGCGCACCCAGAGCGTGAGGCCGCCCGAGGGGACGTGGAAGTCCCAGTCGGGGAGCTGCCGGGTCAGCGCGGCCACCAGGGCGGCGCGGTTGTCCCGGACGGCGGCGCGGCGGCCGGCGATCGCCTCGTCCCAGCCGCCGGTGGCCATCAGCCACGCCACCGCCAGCTGTTCGAGGACCGGGCTCGCGAGGTCGGCCGAGACGCGGGCGGCGACCAGGCGCCGGATCAGGTCGGGGGCGGCACGCACCCAGCCGATGCGCAGCCCGGCCCAGAACGTCTTGCTGGCGGACCCCACCGTGATGACGCCGGAGCCGCCCCGGTCGAAGGCGCACACCGGCCGGGGTGGCCGCTCGCCGGGGGGGAGGTCGAGGGCCAGGTCGGCCATGGTCTCGTCCACCACCAGGACCGCGCCGGCCGCGCGGGCCGCCGCGACCAGCTCACCCCGCTGGCTCTCGCTGGCCAGCGCCCCGGTGGGGTTGTGGAAGTCGGCGACCACGTAGGCCATGCGGGGGGAGGCGACCTCCAGCACGCGGCGCCAGGCGGCGAGGTCCCAGCCGGCCAGGCCGTCCGCCATGGGCACCGGCACCAGGCGGGCGCCCGCCTCGCGCATCAGCTGCAACACGTTGGCGTAGGAGGGGTGCTCGACGGCCACGCGCTCGCCGCCGGAGGCGAGCAGCCGGCAGATGGCCGCCACCGCTCCCATGGCCCCCGTGGTGACCATGATCTGTTCCGGCATGGTGGGGACGCCACGGGCGGTGTACCGGTCCGCCAGGACCTGACGGAGCGCCGGCAGCCCGGCCGGGAAGTCGCCGTGGGTGCGGGCGGCCAGCGGCAGCTCGGTCAGGGCGCCCTGAACGGCCCGTGTCAGCCAGGGCTCGGGCGCGGGCAACGCGGCACAGCCGAGGTCGATCACGGACTCGACCGCCTCGGGCGGCAGGGGCTCCAGCCCGCGTCCCGGCAGCGGGCGTCCGGCGGGGATGGCGGTCCAGCTGCCGGAGCCGCGCCGGGAGACCAGGAAGCCCTCCGCCCGCAGGGTCTCGTACGCCCCGGCGACGGTGGTGCGGCTCACTCCCAGCGCGGTGGCGAGCTCCCGTTCGGCGGGCAGCCGGGCGGCGACGGCCAGGCGGCCCTCCAGCACCAGCAGGCGGACGCCGTCGGCCAGCGCCCGGTAGGCGGGGCGGCGGCGCCCGCCCGTGCCGTGGTCGGCGAGCTCCTGGGAGTCGAGCAGCCGGGCGAGCCGGGCCGCGCTCACCGTCGAGGTCCACTCGGGCATGCCATCAGTCCACTTCTCCGCGATTGGCCATGGTCGGGCCGACCATTCAGGCCACATCGTGTCATCCGTCATGCCAGTCGCGCCACCACGGCCGAGGAGGAATGCTCGATGGAGCACCACGTCAGGCGGTTGCCACGCCGCCTGGTGCAGTTGTACGGGGGCCTCGTGCTCTACGGCGTCAGCGCCGCGCTCATGGTCCGCGCCGGGCTCGGGCTCGATCCGTGGGACGTCTTCCACCAGGGCGTCTCCGAGCTGACCGGCCTGTCCATCGGCACGGTCGTCATCCTCACGGGCGCGGCGGTGCTGCTGCTGTGGATCCCGCTGCGGGAGCGCCCGGGCCTGGGAACGGTCTCCAACGTGGTGCTGATCGGCGTGGCGATGGACGCCACGCTGGCGGTGACGGGGCCGGTCCACGGGCTCGTGGCGCAGCTCCCCCTGCTGGCGGCGGCCGTGGTGCTCAACGGCGTCGCGACGGGCATGTACATCTCGGCGCGCTTCGGGCCCGGTCCGCGGGACGGGCTCATGACGGCGCTCCATCGGGTGACGGGGGCCTCGGTGCGCCGGGTGCGCACCGGTATCGAACTGACGGTGCTTGCCGTCGGGTTCCTGCTGGGAGGCACCGTCGGCGTCGGCACGGTGCTGTACGCCCTGGCGATCGGCCCGCTCGCGCAGGTGTTCCTCGGTGTGTTCGCGATACCGGAGGAGAGCGGGGGACGCTGGGCCGGATTTCGGCCACGGGCCGCGAGGGGGTAACCTACGCGTCCGGCGCGCCGGACAGCATCACCGCACGGTTATCCTGTGCGAACCCCGGGTGACATCTCCTGCCAGATGTGACAAACCGGACCCCGGCGGGTACAAGAAGGGCGGTACGACGGGCGACGCATGACCCCTGCGGGAATCTTCATCGCCGACCGGACGTTGACTCAAGCGATGACGACAGTGACACCTGTCCTGTGGGCGACCAGCCCGGGAGGCACGATTCATGAGTGAGCGAGCTCTGCGCGGCACGCGGCTCGTGGTGACCAGCTACGAGACGGACCGAGGCATCGACCTGGCGCCGCGACAGGCGGTGGAGTACGCATGCCGGAATGGGCACCGGTTCGAGATGCCGTTCTCGGTGGAGGCCGAGATTCCGCCGGAGTGGGAGTGCAAGGTCTGCGGCGCCCAGGCGCTGCTGGTGGACGGGGAGGGCCCCGAGGAGAAGAAGGCCAAGCCCGCCCGGACACACTGGGACATGCTCATGGAGCGCCGCACGCGCGAGGAGCTTGAGGAGGTCCTCGCCGAGCGGCTTGCGGTCCTGCGCTCCGGTGCCATGAACCTCGCGGTCCACCCGAGGGACAGCCGTAAGTCGGCGTAGCCGCCGCGCGTCATGAGGGGGCCAGGCCGTCAGCGGCGGCCTGGCCCCTTTCCGCGCGCCGCGCGGCGGCCCTCCGTGGGGCCCGTCGCGTCGGCGCGCGGGCACACCGGCGCTCCGGGTGTCCACCTCGGGGATCCGCGCGTCAGGCGTCGTCGTCCTCGGGGACGACCTCGCCCTGGACCACCGTGCCGTCGTGCCGTCGAATCCTGCGCTGCTCCTCCGCGCGCCTGAGCTCGTTCACCAGCGAGCCCAGGGGGCCACGAGAGCTGTGCACGTACCGCACGGCGGCGCGGCGCAGCAGCGCGCGCGTGGGCGGCAGCAGACACAGCAGCCCGAGGACGTCGGAGCCGAGGCCGGGCAGCATCAGCAGCAGGCCACCGAGCATGGTCAGCCCGTTGCCGCCACCGCGGGAGGCGGCGGCCGTCTCCGCCGGCTCCGGCGAGCCCTCGTCCTGCCCCTGCCCCGGCCGGGCGCGCACGCGCGCGGCCCAGCGGAGCCAGGCGCGGCGGCCGGCCCAGCGGACGACGCCGGCCCCCACCACGAGGCCGCCCACCACCAGCAGGAAGACGGTCAGCCCGCCGGCGGCCTGGCCGACCAGCGTCAGGAGCCAGATCTCCAGCAGGGCCCAGGCCGCGACGAGCAGCGGCAGCAGGGCCCGGCGGCGGCGCCGGGGCGGGCCGGTGGGGCGCGTGCCCCCGGCTCCCCGGGGTCCCTGCGCGAGATACGGGTTCGGCGTGCCGGTGCTCATGTCTCAAGTGTGCCTGGAGCCGCCGAGTACGCGACGGGCCTGTCGCAGCCGCGCGGCGATCCCCCACGCCGTGACCCGCCACAGCGCCTCGACGACGATGTCCCTGCTCATCTTGCTGTCGCCGTGGGTGCGCTCCACGAAGGTGATCGGCACCTCGACGACGCGGTGCCCGGCGCGGACGGCGCGGTGGGCGAGGTCGACCTGGAAGCAGTACCCCTGGGAGGCCACGTCCGTCAGCAGACCGTCGGCCAGCACGTGGGCACGGAACGCCCTGAACCCGCCGGTCACGTCCCGGATCGGCAGGCCCAGCAGGAGGCGGGCGTACGCGCTGCCGCCGCGCGACAGCAGCTCGCGGTACCTCGGCCAGTGCACGATCCTGCCGCCCCGCACCCAGCGGGAGCCGAGGACGACGTCGGCGCCGCGCAGCGCGTCCAGCAGCCGTGGCAGCTCCTCCGGCTGGTGGGAGCCGTCGCCGTCCATCTCGACGAGCACCCCGTAGCCGCGGGCCAGGCCCCACTCGAAGCCGGCCAGGTAGGCCGCGCCCAGTCCCTCCTTGCCCGGCCGGTGCAGCACGTGGACCCGCTCGTCGGCCGAGGCGATCTCCTCGGCGACCTTGCCGGTGCCGTCGGGGCTGTTGTCGTCGGCGACCAAGACGTCGCACTCGGGGACCCGCTGGCGCAGGCGGCTGACGAGGGGCGGGAGGTTCTCCGCCTCGTTGTAGGTCGGGATGATCACCAGGGCGGGGCCGGGCGGGGCGTCACCCGGCCGTTCCGGGTCCCGTTCCGGGTCCCTCACGCCCGCTCCCTGCTGAGCCGGGCGCGCACCACCACGAAGGCCCAGGCCACGAGGCCGCCGCCGGCCAGCGCCCACTCCGGAGCGGCGCCGACCCGGTCGGCGACGGTGATGTCGTCGCGCAGCGGCAGCTCGGCGGTGAGCACGTCCTGGGTGAACTCCTCGGTCCGCTGTTCGATGGTGCCGTCGGGGGCGACGATCGCGCTGATCCCGCTGGTGGCCACGGTGACGACGGCCCGGCCGTGCTCGACGGCGCGCAGCTGGGACATGGCCAGCTGCTGCTCGGGCTGGCCGGTGCGGCCGTAGGTGGCGTTGTTCGTCTGCACCACCAGGGCGCGGGCGCCGGCGTTGACGGTGTCGCGCACGATGCCGTCGTAGGCCACCTCGAAGCAGATGACGTCGCCGAGCCGGGCGGGGCCGACGTCCAGCACGCCCGGCTCCTCGCCGGGGTAGAAGTCGCGCGGGACGCGCTCCAGGCGGCTGATGACGGCGCTCAGCTGCTCGCGGAAGGGCACGTACTCGCCGAACGGCACCGGGTGCTGCTTGGTGTAGGTGTCGCCGGGACCGGTCTCGGGGTCCCAGACGATGCCCTGGTTGAAGACGTAGCCCTCTCGGGTGGGGTGGTCCACGAGGGCGCCGACGAGTATGGGGACGCCGACGGCGTCCGCCGCCTGGTCGATGACGGCGCGCGCCTCGGGCTCGGTGTACGGGTCGAGGTCGGAGGCGTTCTCCGGCCACAGGACGAGGTCGGGCGCCTCGGCGCGGCCGGCGGCGACGTCCTCGGCCAGGTCGAGGGTGGCCTCGACGTGGTTGTTGAGGATCTGCATCCGGCGGCCCAGGAAGTCCATGCCGGGCCGTTGCACGTTGCCCTGGACGACGGCGATGGAGACGGTGTCGGCGGCGTCGGTGGGCACGGGGACGGCGAAGCCGACCGAGGTGGTGGCGGCGGCCAGGGCGACGGCGCCGGCGGCGGGCAGCAGGGCCGCGCGGGTGCGTGGCTGAGCCCGCAGGGCCACGGCCCGCAGGATCACGAAGGCCAGCAGGGCGCCGGTCAGGGCCACGGCGAAGGTGACCAGGGGCGCGCCGCCCAGCGCCGCGAGCGGCGTGAACGGGGTGCTGGTGTTGGCGAACGCGAGGCGCCCCCAGGGGAAGCCGCCGAGCGGCACGCGGTCGCGCGCCCACTCCTCGGCGACCCACAGGCACGCGGCCCACAGCGGCCAGGCCGGCAGCCGCGAGGTGACGGCGAGCCCGGCACCCAGGGGCACGAAGAACAGCGCCTCGATGAGGGACAGGCCCACGACGGCGTCCCAGCCGATGACGTGCAGCCACCGCAGGAGCGTGACGAAGAACGGCATAGCCATGGCGAAGCCGAGCCAGGCGCCCTGCCGGGCCGTGCGGCCGTGGGTCAGCAGGGACAGCACGACCACGGCCACGATCGACAGCGGCCACAGGCCGTAGGGCGGGAAGGCCAGGGTCAACACGAGGCCGGCGGCGACCGCCACGGCCGTGGCGCGCCCGTGCCGGCGGCCCGCGGCGAGCAGGCGCCGTGCGCGACCCGGGCGGCGCGCCGCCGTGCCGGGGGCGGGCGGGGGCACGGCGGGCTCAGGCGCGGCGTCGGTGCCGTCCTCGGCGTCCACGGTGGTCGTCTCGGGGCCCGATGGCACGGTGGTGGCCTCCCTGCGAAGCGGGCGATGATGCACCGACCGTACCGCGCCGTGCGCGTTCGACCGCACTCGGGCGACGCGTACCGGATCACGTGTGGGCCCCGCCGCGGGGCACGGCGGGCGGGCCGCCGGCCAGCCGGTCGGGGCCCGGCGCTCTTCGGGCCGACCTGGGACCCGCTGGCTGCGGGTCTGCCGAAGGCCGTTGTCTGTTGAGCTCCGGGCCCCGCCCGGGTCGCACCAGTCGGCCGGACGAAGCCTTCCGCCCCCGTGCCGCAGGCACTGGACCTGGCTGAACGGTGGCGACGCGCAGCGAGGCGGGCCGCACTCTGGCCCAGCGGCGTTCGACGACTGCGCGGAGGAAGCGCCGGCCGAACGTTCCGGTGGTGGACCCGGCAGAACCTACCCGCCGACGACCACGGGCTGTCAACAGCCTTCTGACCTGGAGATCCTCGTCAAAGAAGCAGGTCAGTGCGACGGGCGGCCGGCACCTGACGGGGTGCAGCACACGTCGTTCGGCGGTATCGCCCCCGGTCACGTCACTCGTTCAGCCGGTCGGCCCGTCACCCCCGAGGGTGTCGAAGACCGTCCGTCCCGCGACCACCGTGCGCAGGCAGCGGGGCGGTTCGGCGTCCGGGCGCAGCGAGGGCAGGCCGGGCACGCCCGACCGTGGGTCGGTGGACCAGCGGGCGATCCGGTCGTCGGGGGCCTCCACGACGAGTTCGTCGGCCTGCCACAGCGCGTAGTCGGCGGGCGCGCCGGGTGCCAGGACGCCGCCGTCGTCGCGGCCGACGGCGCGCCAGCCGCCGCGGGTGTGGGCGGCGAAGGCGGCGCGGACCGAGACGCGGTGCTCGGGGACGTGGTGGAAGGCGGCCGCGCGCACGCCGCCCCAGGGGTCGAGGGGGGTGACGGGCGCGTCGGAGCCGAGCGCGAGGGGCACGCCGGCCCGCAGCAACGCGGCGAACGGGTTGAGGCCACGGGCTCGCTCGGCGCCGAGGCGCTCGGCGTACATGCCGGCGTCGCCACCCCAGGCGGCGTCGAAGGCGGGCTGGACCGAGGCGGTGAGGGCGAACTCGGCGAAGGCGTCCACCCCGGCCTGGTCGAGCATCTCGGCGTGTTCCACCCGGTGGCGCCGGGCGCGGACCCGTGCCGGGCCGAGCCGCCCGGCGGCGGCGCGCACGCCCGCCACGACGGCGTCGAGGGCGGCGTCGCCGATGGCGTGGAAGCCGGCCTGGAGGCCCGCCTCGGTGCAGGCGGCGACGTGGGCGGCGATCTCGTCGGCTCCCAGCCGCGCGGTGCCCACCTCGTGCGGGCCCGTGGCGTCGGCGTAGGGGGCGCGCAGGTGGGCGGTGCGGGAGCCGAGGGAGCCGTCGGCGCAGAGGTCGCCCGCGGCGCCGGCCGCGCCGAGCTCCCTGATCCGCTCGGCGTCCTTCGCTCGTGTGACGAGTTCGCCCCAGTAGCCGACGACGCGCGGGAGGTGCTCGCGGGCGGCCAGGGCCAGCAGGCCGGCGAAGTCCTCCTCGCTGGAGGTGCCGGGCCCGCCGCACTCGTGCACCGAGCCGATGCCGAGGGCCGCCGCCCGGCGGAGCGCGACCCGCTGCGCCTCGGTGCGCTGGGCGGCGCCGACGGCGGCGTCCGCGGCGCGGCGCACGGCGTCGTGGGCGGCGCCCGTCAGCGGGGCGTCGGCGTGGTACCCGGGCAGCGCGGTCACGCCCGGCACCAGGTCCAGAAGCGCCGTGGTCGCGAGGGCGGAGTGGCCGTCGACACGCGCCAGGCACAGCGGGCGGCCGCCGGTGGCGGCGTCGAGTTCGGCGCGGGTGGGGGGACGGTGCTCCGGCCAGTCGGTGGGGTCCCAGCCGCGCCCGAGGAGGACCCTGTCCCCGGGGCGGGCGGCGGCGTACCGACGGACGGCGGTCAGCGCCTCGGCGAGCGAGGCGGTCCCGGCGAGGTCGAGGCCGGTCAGCGCGAAGCCCGTCATCGTGATGTGCACGTGTGCGTCTGTGAAGGCTGGGGTGACGAAGGCTCCGTCGAGGTCCACGACCTCGTCGGCCGTGGCGGCCAGGGCGTCGGCCGCCGCCTCGGAGCCGACCCAGGTGACGCGGTCCCCCGTCACGGCCATCGCGGTGGCGGCGGGGTCGACCGGGCTGTGGATCCGGCCGCGTCGCAGCAGCACGGTGCGCGCACGCGGTGCGGCCCCCGCGGCGGGGCGGCCGGAAGGGCCGGCGCGGCCCGGGGAGTCGGGACGGTCGGAGGGGTCGGGACGGTCGGCGTGGGAGTCGGTCGTGGTCATGCGGTCAGTCTTCCGTCGGCGCCCCCGTCTCAGACGCGGGGCGGGCGGGACTCGTAGGGCGTGGAGAGGACGACCGTGGTGCGGGTGGAGACGCCGGCCCGGGAGCGGATGCGGGCCAGCAGGTGCTCCAGCTCGGCCGGGGTCGCCACCCGGACCTTCAGGATGTAGTTCTCGTCGCCGGCCACGGAGTGGCACGCCTCGATCTCCGCGACGTCTGCGAGCCGGTCGGCGATGTCGTCGGGGGCGCTGGGGTCGAAGGGTTTGACCGAGATGAAGGCGGTCATCGACAGGCCCACCGCCTCGGGGTCGACGATCGCGGCGTAGCCCCGGATGACGCCACGCTGTTCGAGACGGCGCACGCGCTGGTGGACGGCCGAGGTGGACAGGCCGGTGGCCCTGCCCAGGTCGGTGTAGCTCATACGCCCGTCCCTGACGAGCAACTCCACGATGCGCCGATCCAGTTCCTCCACGGTCCGTAACCTACCGGCAGACGGCGCCCGCGCCGCGTGTCGTGCGCGTCGCGGCGCGCGGGGCGCACGGGTGGGGAACGTTTTGACAACAGTTCTGTGACGAACGCCACAGATCGACCGCGGTGTCGGCCGGAGGCCCGCGATTACGCGTCATGACCAGCGGGAAATGCTTGGCTTGGGCCAGGACCACCGCACGTGAAGAGGGGGAATGCTCATGCGCACCGTGAAGCACGAACGCCACGCCGGGCCCGCGGGGGGCGAGGTCGACGAGGAGTGGGATGCGGAGGCGGCCACGGACGGCGACGCCGAGTTGGTCCGGATCACCTGCCCCGACTGCGCGCAGCCGATCGCGTGCGCGGACGTCGACGAGCCGCTGCCGATCCACGCGCTGTGCCCGACGCGGTGGGACCCCTTCGGGCTGACCGTCTGCGCCGGTTCGGGTCGCGTCGTCGGCGACGGCGCGGGGATCCGCTCGGTGGCCACGGCGCAGCGCGGCGGCGAGGCGACCACGCGGCGCACGCTGCCGGAGGGGCTCGACTGGCGCCTCCAGCCGTTCTCCGACGTGGGTCGCGTGCGTCAGGCCGCCTGAGGCGGACGGGCGCCCACGCCCGCACGGAGGGCTCGGGCCGCGGGGGAGGGCCCGTCCGCCCGCGGGAGACGCGCGCACAGCGGGCGCTCTTCGGGCGTTTCGCGCGCACTGGCGCAGAATGGTACGAGTCATCACCCGACGCGCCCACCGTGTCCCTGCGAGGTTGACCGCCATGGCCACTGATCTGCTCGCCCACTTCCTCCGGCAGCTCAGCCCGGAGAACCGGCAGTGGCTCGAAAGCCAGCCGCCCGACAAGCAGCAGGCCGTCGCCGAGCGGTGGCACCGGACGCAGGGCCGGGGATCGGCCCTCCTCAGCTCGCTCGACCTGGTGCCCGACCTCGTGGACGAGGGGGCGTCGGCCAACGCCTTCGTCGACGAGGTGCGGGACGCCGAGAACCGCTGACCGTCCCGAATCCCGGCAGCCTTCGCGGTAGCGTCCCGAAAGCCTGCCCGGCAGTGTGCCGGACGCCGAACCCCGGACCGCCGCCCCGCCCGGCGGCGGGAGCTTCGCGCCCGGAATTCGGATGCGCGCCGACCACGGGCGTGTCAGGCTCCGCCGGATGAACCGTGAAGAGATCTCCCAGCGTGCTCATGCCGATCACCCGATCGCGGCCCCGCTCGACGACGACGCGGTGCGTCGGCTGCTGGCGGACGGTCTCCCCCGCGGTGACGAGCGGGTGCTCGACCTCGGCTGCGGCGGCGGCGAGTGGCTCGTGCGGGCCCTCACCGCGCGTCCGCGGCTGCGGGCCGAGGGCGTCGACGTCTCCGAGGGCGCCCTGGCCCACGCGCGCCGGACCGCGCGACGGCTCGGCGTCGAGGACCGTCTGACCCTCCACCACCAGGACGCCACCACGTTCGCCGGCTCCCACGCCTTCGACCTGGTGCTCTGCGTGGGCGCCACGCACGCCTTCGGCGGCCTTCTCCCCGCCCTCGCGGCGGCACGCGAGCACATGGCTCCCGGAGGGCGCGTCCTGGTGGGTGACGGTTTCTGGGACGGCACCCCCTCCCCCGAGGCCGTCGAGATGCTGGGCGACCTCGCCGACCTGCCCACGACGGTGGACCGCGTCGTCGCCGAGGGGTGGACCCCCGTCCAGGGGCACGTCAGCACCCGTCAGGAGCTCGACGACTACGAGTGGTCCTGGACGGGGTCGCTGGCCACGTGGGCCCTTGACCACCCCGAGGATCCCGACGCCGGCCAGGTGCTCCAGGCGGCCACCACACACCGGGAGGAGTGGCTGCGCGTCTACCGGGACGTGCTGGGCTTCGTCTGCCTCGTCCTGCGTCCGACCAAGGGCTGAACGCGCCAACGGGCCGAGTTCGCCCAGGAGCTGAGCTCGACCGCGGGCTGGCCCCGCACTCCCGCCGGCCGGTCCTCCCCCTCACCCCGTGCCGCGTGCCGGATGAGGCCGCGTCGCCTGGGTGCCGTACTCCCCCGTCCCCTCCGGGGACCGGAGGTACCGCGAAGCGGTGGGGGGCGCCTCCCGCGCCGCGCACCAGGGTGAGCGAGCCTGCCAACGCCGGGAGGCGCGCCGCCAGGTGCCGCGGGCCTGGCGTGATCCGCCGGACAGCACCCCTGAGGGCTGTCCCGTCATCCCCGGTGGCTCGGGGAGCCGCGTCCCTGGGACTTCGCCGGCACGGCGGAGGAGGGAGGCCAGCCATGCGGGCTGGTGACCGAGGACAACGCGGCGTTGGGCACCGCCCGGACGCCGAGGGGTCTGGGGAGGGAGACGCAGGACGCCGCGAGCCCGCCGGGCAGGACGGGACAGCCGTCAGGGACGGTACGTCCGAGGCTCGCCGCAGGTGCCGGGCGCGGTCGCGGGGCCGCTGCCGACCAGGTAGCGGCAGACCTGGACGACGACCCGCTCGACGGGGCCGTCGTCGGCGGCGACGAGGGTGGCCGCGACGGGTTCGGTGCCGTTGTCGGCGTACGCCGCCGCCTGGTCCACGAGCCGGTCGCCGGTGTACGCGGCGAACGACGCGACCGCGTACATCTCGTCGTCGCGTACGAACTCGCAGAACGGGCTGCCGTCGGTGACCGTGCCCGTCACCTCGACGACGAGCCGGCCGGGCTCGTGCCGGGCCGGCCGGGTCAGGGTGCCCCCGGTGCTGCCCATCAGGCAGCCGTCGCCGGTGTCGGCGGCGAAGTCGACCAGGTGGTCCGGGTGTTCGGCGAGGGCCGTCGCCGGCACGGCGAGCGTGCCGAGGGCCACGGCAGCGACCGTGGCGGCGCGCAGCGCGGAACGGGTGGGGGTGCGGCTCATGGTCGGATCGTCCTTCCTCGAAGCTGGGCTGCCCCCGCCCACCTCGGCGAGAGCGTAGCGCGCGCCGGGCCGACGGGAACCGGGACGGAGGCCGCGCGTTCACGGGTTCGCCGCCGCGGATGCCGTGGGGTGCGTGCCGCGCGACGGACCGACGGTCCGACAACTCGCATCTGGTCCAGACCTCTTGACCAGTGGTCCAGACCTTTCTACGCTCCGGGTGCTCGTACTCGAACTCGAACCCCCACCTGTCCGGCCGCGCACCCGGCGGGCCGGACTGAGCCGAGGAGTGCCCATGAGCAGTCCCGCACGACGAGCCCTCCACAACGCCAGGCGCGGGATCATCGCGATCGCCTGCCTGGCCCTCCTTCCGGTGGCCGGCCTGCTGGCCGTCACCGCCGCCTCGGCCTCCGCCCTCCCGGCCGAGGACGAACCGGACACCGCCCGCCCGGCGGCCGTCGTCTCCCCCTCCCAGGCCGGACCCGTGACGCTCGGGTACTTCGCCGAGTGGGGCGTCTACGACCGGGGTTACCACGTCAAGGACATCGTGGACTCCGGCTCCGCCGAGGACCTCACCCACATCAACTACGCCTTCGGCAACGTGCAGAACGGCGAGTGCACCATCGGCGACTCCTACGCCGCCTACGACCGGTTCTACAGCGCCGAGGAGAGCGTCAGCGGCGAGGCCGACTCCTGGGACACCGGCGCGCTGCGCGGCAACTTCAACCAGCTCCGCCAGCTCAAGGAGCTCCACCCCGACATCCAGGTGCTCTGGTCCTTCGGCGGCTGGAGCTGGTCCGGCGGCTTCGGCGAGGCCATGCAGGACCCCCAGGCGTTCGCGCGGTCCTGCTACGAGCTGGTCAACGACCCCCGCTGGGAGGGCGTCTTCGACGGCATCGACCTGGACTGGGAGTACCCCAACGCCTGCGGCCTGTCCTGCGACAGCAGCGGACCGGCCGTCTTCGGCGAGATGATGAGCGCCTTCCGTGACGTCTTCGGCGACCAGCTGGTCACCGCCGCCATCACGGCCGACGCCTCCGAGGGCGGCAAGATCGACGCCGCCGACTACGCGGCGGGCGCCGAGCACGCCGACTACCTGGCGGTGATGACGTACGACTTCTTCGGCGCGTTCGACGCGGACGGGCCGACCGCCCCGCACTCGCCGCTGACCTCCTACGAGGGCCTACCGCAGCAGGGCTTCACCAGCGAGGCGGCCATCACCCGGCTCACCGAGCAGGGCGTCCCGGCCGACAAGCTGCTGCTCGGCATCGGCTTCTACGGCCGCGGCTGGACCGGCGTCACGCAGAGCGCGCCCGGCGGCACCGCCACCGGGGCGGCGCCCGGCCGGTACGAGGCCGGCATCGACGACTACGAGGTGCTGGCCCAGCGTTGCCCGGCCACCGGCACCGTGGCCGGGACCGCCTACGCCCACTGCGGGCAGGAGTGGTGGAGCTACGACACGCCGGAGACCATCGCCGGGAAGATGGCGTACGCCACCCAGCAGGGCCTGGGCGGCGCGTTCTTCTGGGAGTTCTCCGGAGACACACCCGATGGTCAGCTGATCAGCGCCATCCGTGCCGGACTGACCTGAGCACGGTCCCGCCCCCGCCCGCGGGCGGGGGCGGTTCGCGCCCCGGACCCGCAACCGGTCCGGGGCGCGTGGCGTCATGATCGGCAGGACCGCGGCCACGGGACCGTGAGGCCGCCACACCGTGAGGCACCACGACCGTGAGGCCGGGGGACAGACCAGGGGGATGCCGTGGACGGGGCGACACGAGGACGCCGGCTCGTCGTGCCGCTCGTCTCCGGCGCGGCGCTGCTCGCGCTGCTGACCGCCGCGCTGGTGGTGTGGGCGGGCGGCGGGGACGAGGGACCGACGGAGGCGTGGCGCGTCGCGGACGACGGCACCCACGCCGTGGGCGACGTCGACGCCGCGGTCTGGGCGCACGGCGCGGTCGTCACCCGGGTCGGGCCGTCCCGTGTCACCGGGCACGACGCGGCCGACGGCCGCACCCTGTGGGAGGCGGAGCCGCCGGCCGACGCGGGCCGCGCCTGCGCTGCCAGCGAGCACACCAACGCCGACGGCGTCGGCGCCGTGCTCTTCACCATCCCCGACGCCGAGGGCGACGGCGACTGCGTGCTGCTCGCCCTCGTCGACACCGGCGACGGAACGCTGCTGTGGTCACGGCGGCTCGACACGTCGATGGTCGTCCGCGGCGAGGAGGTCGTCGCGACGGTGAGCGAGCGCACCGTCCTCGTCAGCCTCGGGTCCGTGGCCGACCCCGGAAACGTCCACCGCCTCGACCTGGCGACCGGCGAGGAACGTCCGGCGCCGCCGCTCCAGGCCCCGCGCTGCCCCGACGAACCGCTCACGATGGCCACCAGCCACGCCGGCTCCCGCTTCGCCGTGGTCACGGCCTGCGTGGGGGACGACGGCTACGAGCACCACACCCTGAGCGTGTACGACGCCGACACCTCCGAACCCCTCCTCCCCCACCCCCTCGGCGGCATGGACGCCAGCGCCCACCTCGTCTCCGCGAACCCGCTGGTCGTCGCGACGGGGGAAGAGCTGGTGGCGTTCTCCGACAGCGGCGAGCGACAGTGGCGGATCCGGGCGCACGACGAGGCCACCGGGCTGCCGCTGCTGAGGATCCGGGCCGTGGTGGGCGGGGTGCTCGTGACCGAGGCCCTGACGGCCGACGGCGCGCCCCGGGCCGTCTTCACGGGCCACGACCTCCGCGGCGGCGAGAGGCTGTGGCGCACCCGGCTCCCCGAGGACACCACCGTGCTCGGCGTCGACGACGGCCGGGACGGCGCCGGGACGGCGGTGCTGCTCGGCCGGTACCGGTACGACCACGACGAGGAGCGGATGCACCTGACCTGGCTCGACCCGGCGAACGGCGCCGACCGTGCCGCGGGGTCCGTGCCGTTCACGCTCCAGGACAGCACCGTCGGCGCCGTCGTCGCCTTCGACGCCGACCGTTTCTACCTCAGCGGGAGCGTCGAGCGGGAGCTGCGGCTGCGCGCCTTCGACCGCTGAACCGCGCCGGCGGTACCCGCGGGGTGTCGTCCGGGTGACTCTGTCGCGACCTCGCGGCGGGAGGCGTGTGCCTCCCGCGTCAGGCGAGGGGTCGAGGGTACGACGGGGTCTCATGACCGATGTGAAGGAGCCGGAGCGGGGGCCCGGACCCGGGGCGGAGCCGGACGAGGGATACGAGCGGGGTCTCGGCGGTCGCCAGGTGCAGATGATCGCGATCGGCGGGGCCGTCGGCGTCGGCCTGTTCATGGGAGCGGGCGCGAACATCGCCGAGGCCGGACCGAGCCTGATCCTGATGTACGCCCTGGCGGGCGTCGTCATCTTCCTCATCATGCGGGCGCTGGGAGAGCTGCTGCTCTACCGTCCGGTCTCGGGCAGTTTCGCGGAGTACGCGAGGGAGTTCCTCGGGCCGTTCCACGGCTTCGCGACCGGGTGGACCTACTGGCTGCTGTGGGTGGTCACCGGAATGGCGGAGCTGACGGCGGCGTCGATCTACGTCACCTACTGGTTCCCGGACATCCCGCAGTGGGTGAGCGCGCTGGTGTTCCTGCTGGTGCTCTTCGGCGTGAACCTCGTCTCGGTGAAGGTCTTCGGCGAGATCGAGTTCTGGTTCTCGATGATCAAGGTCACCGCGATCATCGGGGTGATCGTCATCGGTCTCGGCGTCCTCACGCTCGGCGTCTCCGAGGCGGGCGAGACCGCGGAGGTCTCCAACCTCTGGGCGCACGACGGCTTCTTTCCCACCGGCATCGGCTCCAGCCTGATGACGCTCCAGGGCGTCATGTTCGCCTACCTCGCCGTCGAGCTGGTGGGGGTCACCGCCGGGGAGAGCGCCGACCCGGAGAGGTCGCTGCCCCGGGCGATCAACACGTTGCCCTGGCGCATCGCCCTGTTCTACGTCGGCGCCCTGACGGTCATCCTCTCCGTGGTGCGGTGGACCGAGTTCGACGCCGACGTCAGCCCGTTCGTCGCGGCGTTCGCGAGGATCGGCCTGCCCTTCGGGGCCGCGATCGTCAACTTCGTCGTCCTCACGGCCGCCCTGTCCTCCTGCAACTCCGGCATGTACTCCACCGGCCGCATGCTGCGGGACCTGGCGGGGAACGGCGAGGCGCCCCGGCGGCTGGGACGCCTCAACGCCCGCCGGTCGCCGGCCACCGGGATCACGCTCTCCGTCGCGATGATGGGTATCGGCGTGGTCCTGAACTACCTCGTCCCCGAGAAGGCGTTCGGCTACGTCACCTCCGTCGCCACCGCCTGCGGCATCTGGACCTGGGCCATGATCCTCGTCAGCCACATGTGCTACCGGCGGGCGGTGGTGGCCGGGCGTCTGGCCCCCTCCCCCTTCCCGGCGCCGGCCGGTGCCCTGGGCAGCGGCGTCGCGCTGGCGTTCCTCCTGTTCGTCGTCGGGGTGATGCTGGTCGACCCCGACGCCCGGGTCTCGCTGTACGTGGGCGGGCTGTGGGCGGTCCTGCTCGTGGCCGGCTGGCGGGGGGCCCGCCAGGGAGTGGTCCGGCCGCCGGCCGGCGTCGGGGAGGCGAAGCCCGAGTACACCGGGTGACGTGGGCCGGGTGACGTGGCCGGTGACGTGGCCGGGGGCACCGTCGGGTGACGCCTCGGCACGCGCTGAGGAGGGGTCAGCTGCCGACGTGGATGCCGGGGCGGCGGTCCGGGTCGCGCTCGTGTCGGCGGATGATCTCGCGGGTGACCGGGGCGGTGTCCCCCCGGCCGAGGAGGAAGTAGCGGAACATGTGCCGCACGGGGCCGCCCTCGGCCCAGGCGAAGTAGCAGTGCGGGCGGATGCCGGTGGCGTCCCGGAGGGCCAGCAGGATCGCGGCGATGGCGTTCGGGGCGGCCGGGGCGTTGGCGCGCAGGATCCGGTGCCGGCCGACCTCGACACCGCGCACGACGAGCGTGTCGCTGAAGTCGGAGGGGTCGACCACGTCGATCTCCAGGAACAGCACGTCGGCGGCGCCGGGCACGGGGTTCGCGCCGCGCTGCTCGCGTTCCTTGTCGGTGTACTCGGCGTCGTCGCCCGCCTGGCGGCGGTTGGCGATGATGTCGAGGGCGTTGTCGTAGGCGATCGAGTCGGTGACGAACCGGCGGGCGGCCTCGTCGAACTCGATGCGGTCGGCGCGCAGCTCGGTGGTGCGCGACACGCGGGAGATCAGGGACACCGCGATGATGCCGGAGATGAACATGCCGGAGATGGCGATGCCGTCGGGCTTGTCCACGACGTTGGCCGCCAGGGCGTAGAACAGGACCGCGGTGAGCAGTCCGAAGCCCGCGGCCTGCGGGCGCTGGCGCTGGCGGACCCCGGAGACGGTCACGGCGAAGGCCGCGGCGACCATCATGGCCAGGATGCCGGTGGCGTAGGCGCCCGCCTGCGCGTCGACGTCCGCGTCGAACGCGATGGTCGTGACCACGCACAGCAGGGTGTAGACCATCACGACGGGGCGGACGGCGCGTCCCCACTCCGGGGCCATGCCGTAGGTGGGGAGGTAGCGCGGGACGATGTTGATCAGTCCCGCCATCGCCGAGGCGCCGGCGAACCACAGGATCAGGATGGTGCTGATGTCGTAGGCGGTGCCGAACGCCTCCCCGAGGTGCTCGTGGGCCAGCCAGGCCAGGGCCCGGCCGTTGGCGCTGCCCCCCGGCTCGAACAGGTCCTCCGGGATGAGCACCGTGGTGACGAAGCTCGCGCTCAGCAGGTAGACGCTCATGATGACCGCCGCCGTGGTCAGCATGTGGTGGGTGTTGCGGACGCGGGAGCGCATCCGCCGCTCGGCGTCGGCGCCGTCGGCCGCCACCAGCGGCATCATGCTCACCCCGGTCTCGAACCCCGACATCCCGAGGACCAGCAGCGGGAAGGCCAGCAGGGCCGGACCCAGCAGGTCTCCCGGGCCGCTCCCGCCCTCGGTGAGGCGGTCCGTCCACTCCGACCACGCCCCGGGCGTCGCGATCACCTCCTCCACGCCCACGGCGACGACCACCGCGTTGAGCGTCAGGAAGACCGCGACCAGCGGGATGGCCACGGTGACCGCCTCGCTGAACCCGAGGAGGAAGACCCCGCCCAGCACCAGCAACAGCACCACCGTGAGGGCGACCTCGTGGCCGCGCAGGCCGTGGGGCAGGTAGGGGTTCTCCACGATGTGGACGGACGCGTCGGCGGCGGACAGGGTGATCGTGACGATCCACGACGTGGCCACGAATCCGAGCAGGACCAGCACGAACAGCTTGCCGCGCCAGAACGGCAGCAGATCCTCCAGGATCGCCACCGACCCGGCGCCGTGCGGGCTCTCCCGCGCCACCCTGCGGTACATCGGCAGCATCCCCGCCAGGGTCAGCACCACGATCAGCAGCGTCGCCAGCGGCGAGACGGCGCCCGCCGCCAGCACGGCGATCGCCGGGACGTAGGCCAGGCTGGAGAAGTAGTCCACCCCGGTCAGGCACACCACCTTCCACCAGGCCTGGGGCCGCTCCACGTGCTCCGCGCCGGCGGCCGGCCCGACCGGTTGCACCCGGTGGCGCAGCAGCCACCGCGCCAGCCGGCCGGTGGGCTGGGGCCGCAGGGCGGGGCTGTCCACCACCGCGGGCACCGCGGGCACCACCGGCTCGCCCGCGTCGTTCACCGCCCCTTCCACGGCCGCTCGCCCTTCCGGGGAGAGACGGGGGCGTTCAGGTCGCGGGCCCGTCACGCCCCGTTCCCCTGCCGCGTCACAACGGTCATCGCCCGCCTCTCCGCCGTCGGAAGCCTCGACAGGTACCGGAGCGCGGGTATCCCCGAGGGCCACGTGGCAACCGGACGGCGCCGGGAGTGGGCGTGAACGCTCGGTGCCGACTCCTCACATCCACTCAGCAAAACTACGAAAGGACAACATGAGGGTACATATCAGACAAGCATAGGTGACGCACCACGCGGAACGAGCAGCGCGCGGGCGCCCCGCCGGAGCCGCCGTCACGAACGCCGACCGACGGACGGTCAGCCGACGGGCGGTCAGCCGACGGGACGGCGCGGGTGGCGCTACGCTGCCGTGTCGTGCAGGGAACGCGCCTCGACACCGCCCGGATCCGGGCGGCTCGCCGGGTGATCGACCCGGTCTTCCTCGACACCCCGCTCTACCGCTGCGAGGCGCTGGAGCCCCTCCTCGGGTGCGCGGTGAGCGTCAAGCTCGAAACGGCGAACCCGGTCCGCAGCTTCAAGGCACGCGGCACCGAGGTGGTCGCGAGCCGGCTCGCCGACCGCGGTGCGCGAGCCGTGGTCTGCGCCAGCGCCGGCAACCTCGGCCAAGCCCTGGCCTGGTCGGGTCGGCGCCGGGGCCTGGACGTCACCGTCGTGGCGTCCCGCTCCGCGCCGTCGGCCAAGCTCGACCGCATCCGCGCGCTCGGCGCCCGCCTGGAGCTGGTGGACGGCGACTTCGACGTGGCGCGCGAGCGGGCCGCGGCCGTGGCGCGGCGGGACGGCATCCGGCTGGTCGAGGACAGCCTGGACATCGAGACCTGCGAGGGCGCGGCGACCATCGGCCTGGAACTGGTGGAGACCACGCCGCCGTTCGACGCCGTCCTGGTCGCGCTCGGCGGCGGGGCGCTGGCCACGGGCGTGGGGCACGTGGTGAAGGCCCGAGCGCCCGACGTCGAGGTGATCTGCGTCCAGCCGCTCGGCGCGCCGGCGATGACACACTCCTGGCGCCGTCGGCGCGTCGTCACCACCGACTCGACCGACACCATCGCGGACGGCGTCGCCGGCCGACGGCCCATCCCGGCCGTCCTGGACGACCTCCTCCTCGTCGCCGACGACGCCGTGCTGGTCCGGGAGGAGTCGATCACCGCCGGCATGCGACTGCTCCTCGACCACGCCGGCCTCGTCGTCGAGCCGTCGGCCGCGCTCGGCGTCGCGGCGGTCCTGGAGGACCGCGACCGGTTCGCCGGCCGACACGTCGTCACCATCGTCTGCGGCAGCAACGTGGACGTGGCCGCCTATCACCGCTGGGTCGGCGCGGCCGGCCGTCACAGCGCGTGACCGCGCTCCACGCGCCGGGACCGATCCGTCCCCTCCCCCGCCGCCTCGGGCTCTCCCTCCCGCGACGCGGCGCGGCAGCGTTGGACCTCCTCGGCCACGTGCTCCATGAACCACCGCATGATCTCGTAGGGGATGACGTGCTCGACGGGGCTGTGGAGGCGGATCGTCGGCTCCAGCGCGGGGTCCTCGTCGGGTACCACCGCCACCAGGAAAGGGTCCCCGGGAAGGTGCCTCGCCGCGTCCGGTGTCTCGGCCCAGGCGGCCGGCGCGGGTACGGCCTCGCTCAGTTCCACGCACCACGCGTCGGTTGGCAGGGAGTAGTGGAACTGGACGGCGTAGTGACGGCCTGCGTGAGCGCGCACTTCTGACATGCCCGCAGCCTGCCACGCCCCCTGTGGCGAAGCCTCCGAGCGTTCCGGTCCACGCGCGCCGCCGGTGCCCCGCCCTTCGTCTCCGACGGTGCGGGCGTCGCCAGTGTCCTGGTTTCGTCACGTTTCCAGCCCCGGTGCGGAGAACCCGTTCACGCGTGCGATGATCAACCGGCCGTAACGAGGTAACGCGAGGGGAAGCACGATGAGAGTAAGGACGCGACGTCTGCGGATGGCAGGGGTGGCGGCGGCCGGCCTGCTGGCGCTGACCGCCTGCGGCAGCGAGGAGGAACCCTCCTCGGAGGGCACGGGCGGCCAGGAGAGCACCGAGGGCGCCAGCGGGGAGAACGGCGGCGGTGAGGAGGCCGACGGCGAGTCGCTCGCGAGTCTGTCCCCGGAGGAGATCGCGGACCGCGCCCAGCGGGCGCTGCAGTCCGCCACCTCGATGCGCGTGACGACGCTGGGAGACCCCGGGGCGCTCGGCATAGGCCTCGACCTCCACATGGACCAGGGCGGCTCCTGCGCGGGCTCCGTCACCCAGCCGGGCGCGGGCTCGATCGAGCTGCTCGTGCGTGAGGACGACGAGGTCTGGATGAAGCCGGACACCGAGTTCTGGCAGTCGCAGCTCGGAGTCGCGGACACGGGCGTGATCAGCCTGCTCGACGGCAGCTACCTGTACGGCCACACCAGTGACCCCGAGCTGTCGCAGATGGCCGGGACGTGCTCGCTGACGGCGATGCAGTCGAGCATCGAGTCCGACGACGGCTCCGGCGGTCCGGACGAGGTCGGCCCCGAGACCGAGTACAACGGCGTCCCCGCCATCACCATCTCCGGTCCCGACGCCGAGGGCAACGAGGTGACGATGCTCGTGGCCACGGAGGGGGAGCCCTACCCCCTGCTGGTCCGCACCATGACGGACGGCACCGAGAGCGAGATCGAGCTGAGCCAGTTCAACGAGCCGGTCGCGATCGAGGAGCCGCCGGCCGAGCAGGTTCTGAACATCGCCGACTTCCGCACCGGCAACATCGAGCCCTGACGGCGCGTCCGACTCCACGGGGTCGGAACCGGGCCCGGCTGATCGAGACCGCTCGACAGCCGGGCCGTCGCCGTTTCGCGTGCCGCACCGCGCGCCCGGAGGCCGGGTCCCGGCCCGGCGCGGACACGGACTGTCAGTGCCTGCGCGCAGAATACGGTCATGATCCAGACGCTTCCGCTGGCCCTGCCGGGCGCACTGGTGGACACCCACCGCATCGACCTGTCCGCGCTCTACTCCACGGGCTGGGGCGTCGAGGCCCACGACGTCGCCGTCGCGCCGAACGGCGAGGTGTACGCCCTGTACGGGGTCCACCGGTACACCCACGGCGTGGCCGACGACGAGGCCGACCCGGCGACGGCCAACCTCGGGTACCGGATCATCACGCGGTACGCCGCGGACGGCGAGGTGCTGGCCAGCGCGGTGTGCTGCCCGTCCGACGGTGACGGGGACGACTCGGCCGTGGTCAACGGCGGCGAGATGACGCTGTGCGTGTTGCCGGACGGCACCCTGGCCATCAGTGCCCGCCCGGACTGCACCACCCTGGTCGCGCCGGACCTCGGCCAGGTCCTTGCCGCCTACGACTCCAACGATCGGCGTCCTTTCGAGAAGTTCACCCCGGGCGACGCCTTCGCCAGCTCGATCAGCGTCACTCCCTCGGGCCGTCTGCTGTGCGTGACGACCGAGTACGGGGTCTGGAAGTACGGCAACACGCTGGCCAACGTCGTCGGAGTGGCCGACGGCCCCCTGACCCCCGCCTCCAAGCCGGTGATCGAGGCGATAGCCTCGCTCGACCCGGCGCCGACCCGCTACGGCGAGGACGACCGGCGCGACCACGTCCGGTACCAGGGCGATCCGGTCGGCTTCGACCACCGGCCCCGGCCGGCCCTGACCGAGCGGCTGGCCGGCGAGGACCGCCTCGCGGGGTGGCGGGACTCGCGGCTGGGCCGGCCCGTGCCGCTGGCCGACGACCTGTTCGTTCTCCCCGTCTACGGCCGCACCTTCCGCGGTGGGAGCCGCGGCCGTCCGTTCGTCTTCGCCCTCGTCGACGACCAGGGAGCCATGACAGGACGCCTCGGCGGTATGGACGCCTGGGACGACAGCCCGTTCACCGGCTTCTGCTTCAACGTGGCCTCGGACCCGCACCGAGGCCGTGCCTTCCACCTGAACCGCTACGGGCTGTACGCCTGGGACAGCTCCGGGACGTTGCGCGCCCGGCTGGGCACCGATACCAAGACGTTCAAGCCGCTCAGCCGCTTCACGCTGGCCACCTGCTCACCCGCCGGTGAACTGCTGCTGGTCCACACCACACAGCACCTCGTCCTGCGCGTGCCGACCCCCGACGACCTCGCCGACCTCGCACCCGCCGTCGAGCAGGCGCTGCGCACCTACGCCAGGCAGCGCACCGCTCTGAAGTCACGGTGGTCACCCGTCAACTGGCACTGGACGCACACGACGACGGTCCACCACCTCTGACGGGTGCCCCGCCGCGCGCCCTCCCGGCCGCGAGCCCGCCGACGCGGCCGGCGGTGTCACCGTGACCCTGCCGTGGGCCAGTTCCAGGCGGGTGCCGGTGAACGTGGCGCGCAGGCGACGGTCGTGTGTGACCACGACCAGGGCGCCCTGGTAGGAGGCCAGCGCCTCCTCCAGTTGCTCCGCGAGCATCGGCGACAGGTGGTTGGTCGGCTCGTCGAGCAGGAGCAGGTCCACGGGTTCGCTCACCAGCCGTGCCAGCGCGATCCGGCGCCGCTGCCCGTGGGACAGCTCCCCGAGGCGCAGCCCCAGGTCGCTGGGGCCGAACAGGCCGAGGGCGAGCAGGGCGTCCGCGTGCTCGTCCGGAGGCCCCGGGCGCCCGTGCGCGTAGGCCTGCAACACGGTTCGGTGTGCCGCGCCGGCCCGCCCGTCCTGCCGGCGGGCCCCGCTGCGGACGGCTCCCGGCGGGGCCTCGGTGACGTCGGTGCCGGCGGTGGTGCCTGGGGCGGTGCCGGAGGGGTCATCCGGTTCGCCGGGCTCGTCCTGTCGGAAGTAGCCGACCCGGCCGGACCGCCGCACCGCGCCCGCGTCCGGCAGCAGCTCTCCGGCGAGCACCCGCATCAGCGTGGTCTTGCCCGCTCCGTTCGGGCCGGTGACGAGCAGCCTGTCACCGGCGCGCACGGTCAGCGACTCGACACCGAGCCGTCCCGCCACCACCACGCCGTCGAGCGCGGCCACCACCTCCCCGGCGGCGGCGCCCGCGGTGGCGGGGACGGTGGCAAAGCGCAGCGGCTCGGGTGGCGGCGGCGCGGGGTGGTCGGCGAGCCACCGCAGCCGCTGCTGGGACTGCCGCACGCGGCCGGCGGCTCCGTGGGTGCGCGAGCGCGCCCGCCAGGCGCCGGTGCCCATGCCCGCCTTGGCCGTCCCGCGCGGGATGGCGGCCAGTCGGCCCGCGTTGGCCGCCACCAGCGTGGCGTGCCGGTCCCGCTCCGCCCGCCACTCCTCGTGGGCCCGTGCCTGTGCGGCGCGTTCGGCGGCCCTGGCGGCGAGGTAGCCGGCGTAGCCGTCGCCGTAGCGGCGCACCCGCCCGTCGGCCACCTCGAGGATGGCGGTGGTCACCCGCTCCAGGAACAACCGGTCGTGGGTGATCACCACGACCGTGCCCCGGTGGCTGAGCAGGCGCTGTTCGAGCCAGGCGGTGGCCTGGTCGTCCAGGTCGTTGGTCGGCTCGTCGAGCAGCAGCAGCTCGGGAGCTGACGCCAGCGTGGCGGCGAGGGCGAGTCGGGAGCGTTCGCCGCCGGACAGGGTGCCAAGCGGGCGGCTCCGGTCGAGTCCGGGCAGCCCGAGCCCGTGCAGCGCGACCTCCACGCGGAGGTCGGCCTCGTAGCCGCCCCGGGCCTCGAACCGCGCCGTCAGCTCCGCGTAGTCCTCCAGGCTCGCGGGCGGCTGCCGGCCCGCCGCGCCGAGCGAGCGTTCGGCCGCCCGCATCCGGGCCTCGAGCTCGCGCAGATCGGCCAGGGCGAGGTCGACGGCGTCGGCGACGGTGGCGTGCGAGGGCAGCGCGAGTGACTGCGGCAGGTGGCCGACGCCGCCGGGCGCGACGACCACCAGCTCGCCGTTGTCCGGGCGCTCGGCGCCCGCCATGAGCCTGAGCAGCGTGGACTTGCCCGACCCGTTGTCGCCGATGACCCCGATCCGCTCGCCGGGTCTGACGGTGTGCGACACCCGGTCCAGGACGACGCGGGTGCCGTAGCGCTTGGTGATCTGGTGGAGTGCCAGTTGGGCAGGGGTGCGCAGAGCACCCACCTCCTCGTGTCGGCGGGGACGTGACGGCGGGGTCGTGACGGGCTCGCCGGTCGGCCTCACGGCCTTCCGGTGGGAACGGCGCCACCTCCATGGCCAGCGCCTGGCTCAGCGCGCCAGCCGCAGGAGGCGGTCGGGGTGGGTGGCGGCCAGGTCCGTCAGCGGGCCGAGGTCACGCGCCGCCGCGACGACGCGGTCGCCGGCGGCGAGCGCCGCCTCGGCGCAGGCCCTGTCCAGACCCCTCGACGCGCCGGTGAGGAACCACACGCGGTTCCTCGTCATGCTCCCTCACTCCTCGCTCGTAGGCTCCCGCTCGAGACGAGACGGTCCGTCTCGCTTTGGACGAGCATGAGGGCACGGCACCCCTCATGTCAAGACGGACCGTCTCGTCTCGCTCGGTGTAGGCTCCCGCTCGTGCCCACCACCAGATCACCGAACCCCGGACGGCGCAGCGAGCGGTCCCGTCAGGCCATCCTCGCCGCGGCGCGCGAGCTGGTCCTCGAACTCGGCTACGCGAGGGTGACGATCGAAGCCATCGCCGCGCGGGCGGGAGTCGGAAAGCAGACCATCTACCGCTGGTGGCCGTCCAAGGGCGCGGTGGTCCTCGACTCGGTCCTCGCGCTCAGCGAGGGCGAGGAGGGCATCCGCCTGCCCGACACCGGGGACCTCGACACCGACCTCAGGTCCGTCATGCGGGCGACCGTCGCCGAGTTCGCCGACCCGGCGTTCGAGGCGCCCCTCCGGGCGCTGACCACGGAGATCGTCGACGACCCCGCCCTCGCCGCCCTGTACCGCGAGAAGCTGGCCGGGCCCGTCGACGAGGCCAAGAAGGAACGGCTGCGCAGCGCGCAGCGGGCGGGTCAGCTGAAAGCGGACGCCGACCTCGACCTGGTGCTCGAGGTGCTGTACGCCCCGCTCTTCCAGCGCTGGCTGCACCGCTCCGGGCCTCTCACCCCCGAGTACGCCGACGCCCTCGTCGACGTCACCCTCCGCGCGTTCGCACCCTGAGCGGCGTCGGGGAGCGCGCGTGGCCCCGCGGTGACGTCCCGGCCCCGGGCGCCGGGAGGTGGGGGTGTGCGGAGGGCCGCCACGGTGGCGTAGACTGGTCCACACGACGCGAGGTGGAGCAGCTCGGTAGCTCGCTGGGCTCATAACCCAGAGGTCGCAGGTTCAAATCCTGTCCTCGCTACGAGAGAGGCCCCGAGTCCCAACGGACTCGGGGCTTCGTCGTGTTCGCGCCCTGCCCGACGCGGACGCGGAGGCGGCGGAGCCGACAGACGGTCATGTCGTCGGGGGCGACACCGTCAGCCAGAGCGAGCCCGCCACGGTACCCCCGCGAGGACGGTGTGACCGTGAAGGACGAGGGC
This sequence comes from Streptomyces sp. 4N509B, assembly GCF_052245655.1. NCBI lineage: Bacteria > Bacillati > Actinomycetota > Actinomycetes > Kitasatosporales > Streptomycetaceae > Streptomyces > Streptomyces sp. 4N509B. Next base: position 35,389 of record NZ_JBQQBZ010000010.1, on the reverse strand, counting down.
GACGTCTGGTGGCCGTGACACGAACCCTTCGTGGCGCGGAGGACGAGGCGCGCGTCATGTCGCCGGGTGGGGCAGCGGTGTCGCCGGCACGCGGGTGTTTTTCGATAGGGCGACGATACGCGCCGGCTCATAGCATCGAGAGCATGCGCGTGTTGATCGTCGAGGACGAACCGTATCTGGCGGAAGCCATCCGCGACGGCCTTCGCCTGGAGGCGATCGCCGCGGACATCGCCGGTGACGGCGGCACCGCCCTGGAGCTGCTGAGCGTCAACGCCTACGACATCGCCGTCCTCGACCGCGACATTCCCGGACCGTCCGGTGACGAGGTCGCCCGACACATCGTCGCCTCCGGCAGCGGCATGCCGATCCTGATGCTCACCGCCGCCGACCGCCTCGACGACAAGGTCTCCGGGTTCGGTCTCGGCGCCGACGACTATCTCACCAAGCCCTTCGAGCTCCGGGAGCTCGTGCTCCGGCTCAGGGCACTGGACCGCAGGCGCGCGCACAACAGACCGCCCGTGCGGGAGATTGCCGGTCTGCGCGTGGACCCGTTCCGCCGCGAGGTCTACCGGGACGGTCGCTACGTCGCGCTGACCAGGAAGCAGTTCGCCGTGCTCGAGGTCCTCGTCGCCGCCGAGGGGGGCGTCGTCAGCGCCGAGGAACTGCTGGAGCGGGCGTGGGACGAGAACGCCGACCCGTTCACCAACGCCGTGCGCATCACCGTCTCGGCCCTGCGCAAACGCCTCGGCGAACCCTGGATCATCACGACCCTGGCCGGCGTCGGCTACCGCATCGACACCGGGCCCGACGGCGGAGGCCGGGGAGGAGGCCGTGAGTAGCGCCGTGGCCGAGGCCGTGGACAGGCCCGTGGACCGAGCGCCCGGGATGAGCGTTCGCCTCAAGCTCACCCTCAGCTACGCCGGGTTCCTCATGCTCGCGGGCGTCATCCTGCTCGCCGCCGCGTCACTGGTGCTCCTGCGCTACCGACAGCTGGGGATCGACGCGCAGGGAAACCTGGAGATATCGCCTCAGGGCGCCTTCGCCCTGCGCGCCTTCTCCCCGGCGGCGGCCGCCGCCCTGGCGTTCCTGCTGGTCTTCGGCCTCCTGGGAGGGTGGCTCCTCGCCGGCCGCATGCTCGCCCCCCTGACCCGCATCACGGACGCCACGCGCAGGGCCACGAACGGATCGCTCTCCCACCGCGTCCTGCTCCCGGGCCGCAGAGACGAGCTGCGCGAGCTGGCCGACGCCTTCGACACGATGCTCGCGCGGCTGGAGGCACACGTCGCCGAGCAGCGGAGATTCGCGGCCAACGCCTCCCACGAGCTGCGCACCCCCCTCGCGATCTCCAAGACGCTTCTCGACGTGGCGCGGACCGATCCGAACCGCGACACGAGGGAGGTCATCGACCGCCTCCACGCCGTCAACGCCCGGGCGATCGACCTGACGGAGGCGCTGCTCGTGCTCAGCCGCGCCGACCAGCGGTCCTTCACCCGTGAACACGTCGACCTGTCCCTCGCGGCCGAGGAGGCCACCGAAACGCTCCTCCCGCTCGCGGAGAAGCGGGGCGTCACGATCGAGACCTCCGGCGACATCACTCCCACGACGCCCACGGTCGGATCGAGGGCCCTGCTGCTGCAGCTGACCACGAACCTCGTCCACAACGCGATCGTCCACAACCTGCCCGACCAGGGCACCGTGTGGGTGAACACCAGCGCCCGCCCCGGGGCGGTGGTGCTCACGGTCGAGAACACCGGCGAGCAGCTCACCCCCCAGCTGGTCTCGACACTCACCGAACCGTTCCAGCGCGGCACCGAGCGCATTCACACCGACCACGTGGGCGTCGGCCTCGGCCTGGCCATCGTCAGGACCATCACCCACGCACACGACGGAACACTCACCCTGACCCCGCGCCCCGCCGGCGGGATGCGCATCACGGTGGAACTGCCCTCGGCGACCCCGCACGCCGACGGCTGACGCGTCGGGAACCCGCGCGCCGCCGTCGCGGTCGGTCCGCGACGCGAACGCGGCCACTCACCGTGACGAGGCCGCCGCCACCGTCGGCGGGACGACCCCCCGATCACCCGGGCCTGCGGGCCGGCCGAGGTGCCGCCGTGGGCCGGACCCCGAGCGACCAGCAGGCTCCGGCACACCCAGCGCGGGATCTCCACGCTGTGGGCCCCAACCCGACTCGCTCCAGGGGGACTTGACGAGCTCGGTCGAGACCGGCCCGGAACGGCGCGGCAGGGCCTCCAGCCGGCTGTTTTTCTTATAGAGGGAAGTTCGATCGAATGTATTGCTGTAGGCGGAATTAGGTCGTAACTTGCAGGGCACCCACGTTCAAGCACAAAGGAGTCGCCATGAGCTGGTCCGAAACCACCTCTGTCACATCATGAGCCTCGAAGGGACCACAACGGTCACAAACGCTCCGCAGGGGGCAGCTCGGGTGCGTCTGACGGAGAGCTCCGGTCGCATGGCGCGCGTCCTCGGCCAACGCTGGGCGCGGGACCTCGGGCTGAAGATCGCCGGCGTGCTGGTGGTGCTGCTGGCGTTGGAGTTGTGTTCGCGCACCGGGCTGCTCTCCCGCGACTGGTTCCCGCCGATCACGGAGACCTACGCGGAGCTGTTCAAGCTCGCCGGTGGACACCCGCTCTGGACGGAGATAGGTCGCACGCTCAACGGCTGGGCCCTGGGACTGGCCCTGGCCACCCTGCTGGCCGTGCCCTGCGGCATCCTGCTGGGTTCCCATCCGACCGCCTACCGGATGGCCCGGGTGGTCATCGAGTTCTGCCGCCCCGTGCCCTCGGTGGCGCTGATCCCGCTGGCGGTCCTGGTCTACGGCGTCGGCCTGGAGATGAAGGTCTTCCTGATCGTCTTCGTCACCTTCTGGCCGATCCTGCTCCAGGTGATCTACGGGGTGCAGGACGTCGACCCGGTGGTGCGAGACACCGCCCGGTCCTACGGGCTGCCGCCGACCGCCCGGTTCCTCCGGGTCACCCTGCCGAGCGCCGCCCCCTACATCGCCACCGGTCTGCGGATCTCCTCCGCCATCGCGCTGGTGCTGGCGGTGACCGCGGAGCTGGTGGTGGGCGCGCCGGGGCTCGGGCAGTCGATCGTGGTGGCCCAGTCCAACGCCAACCTGCCGCGGATGTACGCCCTGATCATCGTCACGGGACTGGTCGGGTGGCTGCTCAACATCGCCTTCCAGTCCATCGAGCGCCGGCTGCTGCGGTGGCACCCGTCGCAACGCCAGGAGGTGGCCTAAGTGAACCGCCGTGTCCTCGGGCTCCTGCTGGAGCTCGCCCTGCCCGCGGCCCTGCTGGTCGGCTACGGCCTGTGGGCGGCCCAGGCGCAGAGCTTCTACTTCCCCCCGGTGGACGAGATCGTCCAGTACTTCCGCGAGCTGTGGCTCTTCGAGCGGGTGGGCAGCGACCTGGTGCCCTCGCTGCTGCGGATGTCGGCCGGCTACCTGGCCTCGGTCGCCGTCGGCGTGACGCTCGGCCTGGTGCTGGGGATGTCCCGGATGCTGCGCACCGCCGCCGAGCCGGTCGTGGAGTTCCTGCGGGCGCTGCCGGCGCCGGCGCTGATCCCGTTCTCCCTGCTGCTCTTCGGCTCCGGCGACAGCTCCAAGATCTTCGTGATCGTGCTGGGCGCGGTCTGGCCGATCCTGCTGAACACCATCGACGGGGTGCGGGCGGTCGACGGCCAGCAGCTGGACATGGCCCGCGCCTACCACGTCCCGCTGGGCGCCCGGGTGCTGCGGATCATCCTGCCGGGCGCGGCCCCGAGGATCTTCGCCGGCATGCGCACCTCGCTGGCCATCGCGATCATCCTGATGGTGGTCTCCGAGATGGTGGCCAGCAGCAACGGCCTCGGTTACTTCGTGCTGGAGCAGCAGCGCTCCTTCGCCATCCCGGAGATGTGGACCGGGATCATCCTGCTCGGGGTGCTGGGCTACGTCCTCAACTGGCTCTTCCAGCGCCTGGAACGGTGGGTGCTGGCCTGGCACTTCGGTCTCAAGGGCCTGGCCTCGCCGGCCGCCGCCACCCACACCAGAGCCGCCAAGCGGTCGGCGCGTTCCGCCGCCCCCTCGTCCGACGGAGAAGTCTGATGCTCAACGTTTCCCACCTGCGGAAGGTCTACGGCCCCGACCCGAACGCGGCGCCGGCCGTGGCGGACCTCAACTTCACCGTGGAGGACAAGGAGTTCGTCTGCATCCTGGGTTCCTCCGGGTGCGGCAAGACCACCATGCTGCGCTGCCTGTCCGGCCTGATCCCCTCCACCTCGGGCGAGATCACGCTGCGCGGCGAGCCGGTGACCGGTCCGCCCAAGGACATGGCCTTCGTCTTCCAGGACTACAGCCGCTCGCTGCTGCCCTGGATGACGGTCCGCCGCAACGTCGCCTTCCCGCTGCGCTACAAGGGAGTGGACCGGCGGGAGGCGGCGGCGCTGACCGACGAGGCGCTGGAGGCGGTCGGCCTGGCCGGCCGCGGCGACCGCTTCCCCTGGCAGCTCTCCGGGGGCATGCAGCAGCGGGTGGCCATCGCCAGGGCGCTGGCCTACCGGCCCAGGATCCTGCTGATGGACGAGCCGTTCGCCTCCGTGGACGCCCAGACCAGGTCGGGCCTTGAGGACCTGCTGCTCCAGGTCTGGGAGCGCTACGGGGTGACCGTGCTCTTCGTCACCCACGACATCGACGAGGCGGTCTACCTCGCCGACCGGGTGCTGGTGCTGCGCCCGCCGGCCAACGTGGGCCACGAGGTGACGGTGAACCTGCCGCGCCCCAGGGACCAGGTGCGCACCAAGGAGAACCCGGAGTTCGCCCGGCTGCGCGGCGAGCTGTTCGCCGCCATCGACGGCGGGGCGGTGGCGGCGTGAGGCGGCGGCGGGGCCGCAGGAGCGCGCTGGCCGGCGCGCTCGCCGGGCTGCTGCTGCTCGGCACGGCGGCCTGTAGCGACTACGGGGGCGACCTGTCGGGGGCCAACGTCTCCGGCGGCGGGGACGGCGACACCCTGGTGGTCTCGGAGACCGCGGGCGTGCCGTCCTCGTTCCTGGCCTACGGGGTGTCCCGGGGCTTCTTCTCCGACGAGGGCGTGGACCTCCGGGTGAGCCCGTCCAGCGGTGGCGCGAGCGTCATCCCCGCGCTGCTGAGCGGTGACATCGACATCGCCGGCTCCAACGTCGTCTCGGCGATGATCGCGATGGGGCGGCGGATGCCGATCCAGATGGTGGCGGCCGGCACCTCCACCGCCGAGGACCCGGCGGACGACTTCGCCTCGCTGGTGGTGCCGGAGGACAGCCCCATCACCTCGCCGGAGGACCTGGACGGGACCAGGATCGCGGTCAACTCCCTCCAGAACATCAACGACGTGGTGGTCAACTCGGTGCTGTCAGAGGCAGGGCTGTCCAACGACGACATCCGGTTCGTGGAGATGCCGCTGCCGGACATCCCGGCGGCGATCCAGCGCGGGGACGTCGACGCCGGCGTGCTGATCGAGCCGTTCGCCTCCATCGGCCGCTCGCAGGGCCTGCGGGTGCTCGCCAGCCCCTACGTCAACACGCGGCCCGGCCTGCAGATCGGCACCTACCTGATGACCTCGGAGCGGGTGGCCGACGATCCCGAGCTGGTGGCGGCGTTCCGGGCCGGCGTGGAGCGGACGGCGCGTTCGGTGGCGGAGGACCCGGAGTCCTTCCGCGAGGCGCTGCCCGAGATCAGCGACCTGTCCCCTGAGCTGGCCGGCCAGATGAACCTGCCGGTCTGGCACGGCCGCAACGACCGGGAGTCGATCGAGACCATCCACGCGGTGATGGTGGAGATCGGACTCACCGACGCCGAGTTGGACTACGACAGCGCGGTGGTGGACTGACACCCACCGCGCTCCCCCGGCCCCGTCCTCGGATCCCGAGGGCGGGGCCCTTCGCGTGGCGGGGTGCCGGGCCCTGGGCGCGGCCGCGCCCCGCCGTCCCGGCCCTGCTCGACGCCGGGTGGTGGTGGGGGTGGAGGGTGCCGACCGTCGTCGCGGTGCGGCCGAGGACCAGGAGAACGAGGAGAGGGGAGCAGGGTGTGGGGCCGAGGCCGGGCCGTCCCGCGCGGGCCGGCGATCGTCGCGGCCCGCGGTCGGCCACGGCAGGCGTCGGCCCGTGACCGGGTTGCGTGATCAGCGGGATCAGCGGGATCAGGTGGTGAGCTGCCCGCGCAGGGTCTCCTGGAGCTGGTCCCTGGCGACCAGCAGCCGCTCGGCCAGCTGTCCCGCCTGCTCCCTGGTGGCGAGGCGGTGCGCCGGGACCACGGCCGCCACCGAGGCCAGCGGGGTGCCGGCCCGGTCCCTGAGGACGGCGGCCACGGCCGAGATGCCCAGCTCGCCCTCCTCGATGTTGACCGCGTAGCCCAGCCGCCGGACCTCGGCCAACTCGGCGGCCAGCGTGTCCCACGCGGCGACCGAGAACTCGGTGCGGGTGGCCAGCTCGCCGTCCGCGAACCGCCGGGTGAGCTCGGACTCGGGCATGGCGGCCAGGATCGCCTTGCCGGCGGCGGTGCAGTGCGCCGGCAGCACCACCCCGGTGCGGTTGCCGACCCGGACCGCGCGAGGGCTCTCCACACAGTCGATGAACCGGACGTTGCGCCCCTCCAGCAACGAGAGGCTGACCGTCTCCTCGGTGCGGTCCCTGACCTCCTCCAGCACCGGCCTGGCGACCTGCCGGATGTCGACCCGGCCGATGGCGGCCAGCCCGATCTCGTTGAGCACGGGCCCCGGCCGATAGGCGGTGTTGGGCTTCTCCTGGAGCACGAAACCGCGCCGGCGCAGCGCGTTGAGCAGCCGGTGCGCGGTGGAGGGGGCGACCCCCAGCTCGACGGCGGCCTCCGAGACGCGCAACGCCTGCCGCTCCCCGATGAGTTCGAGAAGCCGCAGGGCGTTGTCCACCGAGCTGATGCCCGAACCGGCACCGTTCGACGGGGCGGTGGCCGGGCGCGCTCCAGGAACATCGTTCGACATAAAAGAATTCTAGCCCAGTTCTTTTCTGTTAAGGGGTCCCAGGCGGTAAGGGAGCGTTCGACCGCCCGGGACCCCGGCGCGGTCAGCCCTGCCGGACGGCGAGGGTCATCGCGCCCACTCCGGTGATCGAGGCGTGCACGGTGTCGCCCGGCTCGATGGCCCCCACTCCGGGCGGCGCGCCGGTGAAGATCAGGTCACCGGGGAGCAGCGTCATCATGTGGGAGGCGTAGGAGACGATCGCCGGCACGGGCGTCAACAGGTCCCGGGTGGTGACGTGTTGCCGCTTGCCGCCGTTGACGTCCAGCCAGATCTCCAGGGCGCCGGGGTCGCCGATCTCGTCGGCGGTGACCAGCACCGGGCCGAGCGGGCTGAAGGTGTCGTAGCTCTTGCGGCGGGAGCGGTCGGCCGCCGAGCGCACCGTGATGTCCAGCCCGAGCGTGTAGCCCAGGACGTGGTCCAACGCCTGCTCCCGCGGGATGTCGCGGCCGCCTCGACCCACCACGATCACCAGCTCCGACTCGTGGTGGATCTCCTGACCGGCGGCGACGATCTCCTCCGGGAGCACGATGTCGTCGGCGGGGCCGGAGAGCGAGGACGGCGACTTCAGGAAGACGTCGAAGTTCATCATCCAGGACTCGACGCCGCCCAGGGTGCGCTCCTGGACCCCGTGCATCTCGGCCACGTGGTCGGCGTAGTTGCACGCGCAGGCCACGATCTTGCTGGGGTTGACGGCGGGCGCCCGCAGGCGCACCTCGGCGAGCGGCCGCCCCTCGCCGGCCGCGGCGGCCGCGGCCAGGCGCGACCGCGCCTCGGGGAAGTCCCGGCACAGCCGGCGCCACCAGCCGGAGGTCAGCGGGTCCGGGTCGTGCGGCCAGCCCAACGCCTCGGTGACGTCGACCACCCGCGCCCGCTCCCCCGTTCCGTCCACCACGCCCAGGCGATGGTCGTCGAAGAGCGCCAGCTTCATGTCGTCCTGCTTTCCTTCGGTTCGGCGGCCGGGGTCGGCCGGGCGGCTGGGTCGGTCCGGGTGCTCCCGGCGGGCTCAGCCGAAGACATCGGTGATCTCCTGGGCCGCCGGCAGGCTCTCCTCGCGGAAGACGCCCAGCGCGCGGAGCACCGGGTCGTCGCCGAGCGAGAACAGGTCGGCGCCCTCCTCGCTGTGGTGCTCCTCGGCCACCCAGGACGGGACGACGAACATGTCGCCCGCCCTCCAGTCGAAGCGGCGCCCGCCGAGCACGCTGTGGCCGGACCCCCGGAAGACCACGTAGATCCGGTTGCCGCTGCGGCGCACCGGGGTCGACCCGCCGCCGGGCCGCACCCGGTGCATGCCGCAGGAGAGGGTGGGCAGCACGCTGGCGCCGGAGCGCGGGTTGGTGAACTCCAGGCTGACCAGCGGCTCCCGGCTTCCGGCGGCCAGCTCGGTGAGCCGCCGGTCGGTCTCCTCCCAGCGGTAGACCAGCAGCCTCGACGGCTCCGCGTCGAGCGGGCCGCGCACCGCGCCGGCCACCATGGTGTCGGCCAGCGCGCCGCCGGCCTCCGCGAACTCCCGCTCGGAGCGGTTGTGCTCGCCCATCACCGGCTGCCGCAGCTCGGGGTGCTGCTCGAAGAAGACGGCGTCCAGGGCCTCGATCATCGGCAGGTCCAGGCCGTCGAACCAGTACATGTGGCCGTCCCCGCCGTTGGCGTGGTCGTGCCAGGCGCCGCCTGGGGTGAGCACCAGGTCGCCGGGGTGCATGTCGCAGGCGTCACCGTCCACCGTGGTCCACACGCCCTCCCCCTCGGTGACGAACCGGATGGCGCCCGGGGTGTGCCGGTGGGCGGGGGCGGTCTCCCGGGGGCCGAGGCACTGGAGCGCGCCCCACAGGGTGCCGGCCGCGTAGGGTCGGCCGCCCAGCCCGGGGTTGGTCAACGACAGGACCCGACGCTCCCCGCCGCGCTCCACCGGGACCAGCCGGATGGCGCGTTCGGCCAGCGGGCGCAGCTCCGAGGCGCGCCAGAGCCAGGGCACCGCGCGGGGTCGGGGGGTCGGGGTGAGCAGTTGCTCGGTGATGGTCCACAGCGGGCGCAGCTCGGCGGCTTCGATGTCCTGGTAGAGGGCGCGCAGCTCCGGGTCGGTCTCCTGGGACTCCCGGGGCTCCCGGGTCTCCGGGGCCTTCGGGGTCTGCTCGGCGATGGACATGGGGCCTCCAGATCGTCGGCGGATGGGTGCGGGCGTCGGCGGACGAGGGCGGGTCAGGACCGGGTGGGGGTGTGGTCCCGGGTGGGGTGGGGGTCAGCGTGCGCGGGCCCCGGCGGGCTCCGGCGAGCTCCCGGGCACACGACCGATCCCGAAGCGGCGGACGCTCTCCAGCAGCGACACCCGGCGCATGTAGGCGCGGGCGCGCTCCGGGTCGGCCGCGATGGCCCGCATCTCGTCGTGCGCGGCGCGGCGACGGGTCTCGTCGGTCTCCATCAGCCGCTCGGTGTTGCGCTGGGTGTCGGCCTGGACGTATTCCACGGCGACCCGGTGGCGGCGTTCGGCGAAGGTGTCCAGCTCGGCGTCCGCGTCGGCGCCGCCCGCCGCGATCCGCCCGATGCGTCGGGCAAGGTCGACCGCGTCGTGGATGCCGCTGTTGAGGCCCACCCCGCCCATCGGGCTGTTGATGTGCGCGGCGTCCCCGACCAGCAGCACGTCGCCGACCCGGAAGGTCTCGGCGACGCGCTGGTGGACCCGGTAGAGCTGCCGGTCGATGATCGGGTAGCCCTCCGCCCGGGGGGCCACTCCCTGGAACTGCCGGCGCAGGGTGTCCTCGTGCAGCGCCTCCGCCTCGCTCTGCTCGGCGGGCACCGGCCAGACGGCGCGCCAGGACTCCGGGGTCCGCAGCAGGAAGAGCCACTCGCGGGGATCGGCCACGTAGTTCACCTCGGCGATGCCCGGCAGCACCTGGGCGAGGTCGACGGAGGTGCTGGCGATCAGGAAGCGCTCCGGGTAGGTGAAGCCGGTGAACGCCACGCCCAGCGCGCCGCGCACCGTGCTGCCGGCTCCGTCGGCGCCGATCGCGTAGGAGCCGGTCAGCTCCTCGGACCCGGTCGCGGTCCGGAGCGAGACCGTCACCCCGCCGCCGGGCCGCTGCCGCACCCCGGTGACCCGGCTGCCGAAACGCAGCTCCACCCCCGGGGTGGCGCGCAGCCGCTCGTGCAGCATCCGGACCAGGTGCTGCTGGTTGAGCTGGAGGCGGTAGGGGAACGGCGTCTCGTCCGCCAGCAGCCGGAAGTCGAACTCGGCTATCAGCCCCGCCACGCGGTCCCGGAAGTGGTAGATCGGCACCCGCAGACCCTCGGCGTGCATCTGCTCGGCGACGCCCAGCTCGTCGAGGAGTTCCAGGGTCGCCGCGTGAAAGGTGGAGGCCCGCCAGTCGGTCTTCGGCTCGTCCTCGGCCTCGATCAGGACGACCGGCACGTCGAGACGGGCCAGCCAGGCTGCGGCCACCATCCCCACGGGGCCGCCACCGACCACCAGGACCGGCCCGTCGTTGAGTCCACGCTGTTGTGCTGCCATGGGCTCAATCTCTCACGAGTTCCATCCATGAGAAATAGAGCTTGAGAAACTTCCTCTATAGAGAAAAAGGGTGCCGACTCCCCGCCCGTCGAGCAGGGCGGGGCGGGATCGGCACGACATCCTGGTCCGTGACGGCGAGCGGGCGCCTCTCCCCACGGGCGGCGCCGCCGCCGTCGGTCCGGTGGCCGGCGTGCCGGGGTGAGCCACAGTGGGTGGGCGACGTCGAGGACACTGTTCGCCCGGGGACCGGCGCGCCAGGCGGCGTCCCGCCAGGGCAGGCGCCGGCGCGGCCCGCCTGGCGGCAGCCGTGTGGACGAGGCCCGAGCCCACACCCCCGGCCCGTCGACCCCGGTCAGTCCGCGGCGGCGGTGGGCAGTGCGTCGATCAGCTGCCGGGCGCGCGTCCCCTCCGTCAGGAGGATCTCGACCAGCACTCCCGTGCCCGGACCGGCCGTCGATCCGCTGCCCGCGTCGGCCGAGCCCACCGCCCCCCGGCCCGCGGACTCGTCGAGGTAGTGCTCGACGGGCCGGGCGTCGGCCGCCAGAGGGACGCGATCACCGGTCAGGGCTCCGTGGGCCGAGGCGTAGTCGATGCCCATGCGGGCCAGCCGCTCACCGCCCGCGTACCGGGTGTCGGGGCTGGGGGCGCTCTCCCCCGCCAGGTGTGGGTACCGGAGCACGACCTCGTGGGTGGCCAGCACCGCCAGCAGAACGTGCTCGGTGCCCGCCACCCGGTCGCCGAGCCGACGGGCCTGTTCGTAGGTCTCCCATCTGACCCACTCGACCGGCATCGACGCCCAGTTGATCCCGCCGTGCCTGACCACCAGCCGCTTCCAGAAGGACATCCGGCGATAGTGGCTCCGGCCGAGGAGAACGTCGCGGGTGGCGTGCAGCAGGGGGTCGAGGCCGTCCTCCCGGCCCCCGGCGCCGCCGTCGAGGCGGGCGCGGAGGGCCTGCGGGGAGACGCCGCACGCGGCCAGCAGCTCCACCGCGCGGTTGTCCTCCGCCAGCAGCCCCCGCAGCAGATGGACCGCGCCGAACTTCGCCGCGCCCTCGTGCTGGGCCTGCCGCATCGCCGTCGTCAGCGCCCTGGCCGCGGCGCCCGTGAAGCGGACGCCCCGGTCGCCGTCGTCGCCCAGCACGTCCTTCGCGGCGACGCCCGCCTCGGCGTCGTCGGTGCCGCTCCAGGCTCCGTCCCGGTCCTTCCTCGCCCGTAGCACCGCCGCCAGCGCGACCTTCGTCGCCCCTTCGTCGGCGAGCGCTTCGCGCGCCGCCCCCCTGGCCGTGGTGATGCCGGCCAGGAGGTGCTCGGTCCCGATGGCCTCCCCGTTGGACGCCCCTCGGGCGCCGCGGGCGGCCCCCAGGATTCCCACGGTGTTCCAGTCGGGCTCCCTGATCGCTTCCATGGGCCCTCCCCCTTCGTGCTGGTCCAGCGTGCAGCCTCCCCGACGAGGGCGGGGGACCGCGTCACCCTGAGGGGGGCTCTCCTCCTACCCCCCTGGGGGGCGTTGGCCCGGACCCGGCGACAGGAGCCCGACCGTGATCCTCCGGGTCACCAGGGGGTGCCTACCCCCGCACGCGGAAGCGGAGCATCGTGACGGCGCCTGACTGGGTGTTGCTGACGGGCTCCAGGTCGATCCTGCCCAGGCCGGGGGGCGAGAAGCGGACGCCGTCGCCGAGCAGCACGGGGAGGACGTAGACCAGGATCTCGTCGACGAGCCCGCGCCGCAGGCACTGGGCGGCGACGTCGGCACCGAGGATCTCCAGGTTCCTGCCGCCCGCGGCGCCGCGGGCGGTGGCAACCGCCTCCTCGACGTCACAGGTGAGGAACGTGACGGTCGGGTCCGGCTCGTCGGGAGGCTCGTGGGTGAGGACGAACCGCGCTCCCCCGTCGTAGGCGGTGTCCTGGTCGGCCATCCGCCTGCCGACCTCGTACGTGCCCCGGCCGATGAGCATGGCGCCGGTGGCCGCCATGACCTCCGGGACCGTGTCCGCGGTCATGTACTCGAAGATCCAGTCCATCGCGTGGTCAGGACCCGCGATGAACCCGTCCAGCGACATCGCCCTGTTCACGACCACCCTGCCGGAGCCGGTGCCGACATCACTCATGTGTCTTCTCCAAGGACTCCGGAGGCCAGAGGTCGCATCATAGTTCGGCCGGTGGGAGTGGCGGGCTCCGTGACCGCGCGCGTCACCGCCGTGGCGTCCGCTCTCCCGCCTCGACGGCGAAGGGCAGCCGGTTGCCCGGCAGTGGGACGGGACACATCGGGAAGTTGTCGCTGAACGCGCACGGCAGGTTCACCGCCCGGTTGAAGTCCAGGCGCACCCGCCGTCCTCGCCCACCTCGGGGATCGCCAGCGAGCGGCCGGCGCCGTAGGTGGTGACGTCACTCGTGCCGTCGGCGAACACGGTGGTCAGCGTCCCGCCAGAGCGCAGCACCCGCAGGGTGTGGGTGTGGGTGTGACGGCCGTACCGGACGTGGACGAGCCCGGGAGAGTCGTAGGGGTGCTCGCCCAGCCCCGCGTCGACGGAGCCGAGTCTGACCAGGCCGGACGACTCGTACGGTTCGTAGCGGCCGGTGAGCACCCAGTCGGGGTTCGGCTCGAAGACGGGGACGCCACGGAAGTTCCGTCGCGCCGGGGTCTCGGGGTCGTAGACCACGATCATGGAGGCCCCGCGGTGGGTGATGCCGATCTCCAGCTCACCCGTCGCCACCCGCTGGTCGTCGGGAGCGCCGGCCAGCGGGAGCCGCCTCACGGCGTCGAAGCTCTCGCCACCGAACGACATCGTCGCCCCCTCCGGGTCGATGACGACCTCGCCGCGGTCCTGGGACCACAGGCCCGGCAGCCCCGGGTAGCGGCGGGGAGTGTCGTCCAGCCAGTGCAGCGACCGCGCCGACAGCCAGCCGTGCGGAGCGAGGAGCCACTGCTCCCATCCGGCCCGCCACGCCTTCCAGTCCCGTGCGAAGTCCTCCGCGGTGATGTCCCGACCGTCTGTCATCGTGCGGCACCCGCTGCCTCGTTGCTCCGGTTCCGATGGCCCCACCGTGCTCCGCACCGCGCGCCACGGGCAAAGGAACGTGCCAGAACCGCAAAACGCGCGCCGTGGCGGTGGAGCGGGCGAAGCCGCCTGCCACGCGAGGGCGTCGCGAGGGCACGCCGGGTGGCCGACGTCCGCGGGGCGGACGCCGGGTCACGTCGTGCGGGCGCGCAGATGCACGCGCTCGCCCTGCGGCCCGAAGATGATGAGCAGTTCGAGCGGCTGGCGGCCGGCGTTCGCCATGGCGTGCGGCACCCGGGTGTCGAACTCGGCGGCCTCGCCGGCCCTCAGGAGGAAGTCCCTGTCTCCGAGAGCGAGCCGCAGGGTGCCGGTGAGGACGTAGAGCCACTCGTGGCCCTCGTGCACCTGCTGGTCGAGCCGCTCGGGGACCTTCGCGGGCACCGGCAGGACCTGCTTGAACGCGCGGTGTCCGCCCGGGTCGCGGGAGAGGGGCACCCACACCACGCCGTCACGGTTCACCGGTCGGGGATGAACGCGCGGATCGCCCGTGGCCGGCGCGCCGACCAGTTCGTCGAGCGGCATGCGGTACGCCTGTGCGAGGGGCAGCAGCACCTCCAGCGTCGGACGCCGTTGGCCCGACTCGACCCGGGACAGCGTGCTGACGGACATGCCCGTCAGCTCCGCGACCTGCTCCAACGTGGATCCGCGCTGCTTGCGCAGAGCCCGCAGCCGTGGTCCGACCGCGTGGAGGATGGCGTTGAGGTTGTCGGTCACGGAGCAAGTCTGCGCTGTCCGCGAGGCGTTCCGTCCGCTCTCGCCCCGGACCGCCGCCCCGCTCGACCTCTTCTCCCCAGCTCTCGCCCGCCCGGCGCGACCACCCCCGGGAGGATCACCGCCGGGTGCGCGCACGCCCCCGCGAGGAGGGGCGTCGCCGAGCCGTCGCCCGCCGTGCGTCGCGGGCGCCGGCGCCGTTCGACCAGGCGCACCGGCTCGCCGTCCGGCCCGGGCCACCGGCGGGGTCGCGCTCCGCGGCTAGAGTCCGAGCTCGCGCTGGTACCAGGTGCCTGGCTCGCCGCTGAGGTGGGCCGGGTCGGCCGGGCCGACGGGGACGAAGCCGGCTTTGGTCAGCACCCTCTGGGACGCGGCGTTCCTGCGGACGGTGGCGGCCCGCAGGGTCCGCAGCCCGTACCGGGCCGCCGCCAGCCGGCACAGCTCCCGGACGGTCGCGGTCGCCACGCCGCGTCCGGCGACGTGCTGCGCGACCCGGTACCCGAGTTCCGCGGTGTGGTCGTCGATGTCGACGAGGTTGAACCTGCCGAGCACCGAGCCGTCCTCGGCGAGGAGGACGTGGAAGGCGCAGACGCCGGCCTCCTGTTCGGCGAGCAGGGCGCTGTACCGGTCGGCGAACCGGTCGAAGAAGGCGTCGCCGCGATCGGGGACCGAGGCGGCGAAGTAGGCGCGGTTCGCCAGTTCGAAGGCCAGGACCGCAGGGGCGTGACCGGCGTCCAGCCGCTTGAGCTCGGGCACCACCCGACCATACCGAGGCGGAACGCCGAGGCCACGTGGTTTTCTCCAGCGGGCAGCGAGCCCCGGGCTCACCGCGCGCCGGGACCGACGACCGGCGTGCCGGCCACCTCACGGACGGCGGACGGCTGGAGCCGGCGGACCGGCTCGGCGTCGCCGCACGACCACGCCGCGTCGGCGCGGCAGCGGCCGCCACTCCGCCGGGGAGACGCGCGCGGTCCCCGGGGGCAGCCGCTCAGGTGAGGAGTCTCGCGAGCTGGGCCATCTCGGCGGCCGGGTCGATCACCGGCTGGACGAGCAGTTCGTCGATGCCGGCCTGCTCCAGCGTGGTGACACGGGCGAGGAGGTCGTCTCGGGAGCCGACCAGGGCCAGGGTGTCCATCAGCGAGGGCAGGACCAGGTCCCGGTCCCGCGGCGCGATGCGACAGAGGTAGTTGGAGTAGAGCTTGGTGTACCGGTCCCGCGCGGTGGCCGCCGTGCCCCGCCGGTCGAGCAGCCGCCCGACGGCCTCGCGCTCCTCGGGGCCGAGACGCTCGGCGAAGGCGGGGGTGTCGGCCGCGTAGGCCAGCAGCGACAGGGCGAGGTGGCCCGTCGCGTCCCGGGCGGCGTCGCCGTGCGGGTCCTCGCCCTCCTCGAGAACGTGCAGCGCGGTGACCAGGTACGAGTCGGGCTCGACACGGGCGCCCTGGGCGGCACGGCGGCGAGCGTCGTGCAACGCCTGCCAGGCCCTCGGGTCCAGCAGGCCGAAGGAGACCAGGCCGGTGCCCCGGCGGCCGGCGACGGCGGCGGCCCTCGGTCCGAGAGCGGCCACGACGAACTCGATCGGGTCGGTGGTGTTCGCGTGCCCGCCGGTGTGCAGGAACCGGACGTCGCGGATCCGGTCACCCTCGCGATGCGCGGTCGCGCGTCCGGCGCACAGGTCCTGCAGCGCGGAGGTGAAGTTCTCCAGCGCCGCCGCCGGGGTCGGCCGCATCCCCAGGGTACGGCGGGCGGTGTTCCCCGTCCCGACCCCACAGATGATCCGGCCCGGCGCGAGGGCGTTGAGGCTGGCGAGCCCGCTCGCGGCGGCCGGGGCCGAGCGCAGCGCCGGCGAGGTCACGCCGATGCCCAGCCTGATGCGGCGGGTGGCCTTCGCGCACAGGCCCAGGGCGACGAAGGGGTCACCGTGCACCATCGGGGAGTCGTAGACCCAGAAGCTGTGCAGCCCCAACTCCTCCGCCCGCAGCGCGAGGTCCTCCACCCCGGGACGTGCGGTGACCACGACGCCGGCACGCATCAGTACCTCCACGCAGCGAGGAACGCGTCGAACCCCGCTCAGCATGACAGGCCCGGCGCCGACCTGCTCCCCCGTCACCCGTTCCGCGAGCTGCAGCCCTGACCCGAGGTCAACGTCCCAAGGTCACCGTCCACTGGGACAGCAGGAGGGTGGCCGGGCCCGGGGACGGCGAGGCATGTCGGTGGACCGGGTCTGCGGCGCGTGCGCGAAGACGGCCGTGCGGAGAGACGGCCGTGCGGGGACCGCGCCGCCGTGTGCTCAGTGGGGGCGGGGGGTGGGGTAGGCGTCCCACAGGAAGGCGGTCAAAGCCTCGTTGACGGCGGTGGGTCGTTCCTGCTGGACCCAGTGGCCGCAGCCGGGGAGTACGAGGGGGTCCTCCATGGTGGGTACGTGTTCCCGCATGGCGTCGAGGGCTCCGAAGCGGGTCGCCGTCTCCCGTTCGCCGGTGATCATCAGCGTCGGTTGCAGGACGTGGGTCCGGCCGAGTTCGGGCAGGTCCCGCCAGTCGTGGTCCACGCAGCGGTAGCGGTTCAGGCCACCGGTGAAGCCGGTCCGCTCGAACTCCTCGGTGTAGTAGGTGAACTCGGCGCCGGTGAGCCAGCTCAGCGGCCCGTCGGGCTCGGGGATCGGGTCCAGGAGGGTCGAGTCGGCGGGCAGCTGCGTGAGCAGCCGCAGCGCCAGGCCGTCCGGTGCGTCTCCCGAGAGGGCGTACATGACGAGGCGGAGCGAGCGGGCGGTGTCCGCCGCCAGCTCCCGGTCGGCGACACCGGGTTGTTGGAAGTACAGCAGCCAGTTGAACCGGTCGCGCACCTGACGCCGCAGGTACGCGGTCCAGGGCAGCGGCGGCCTCGGGTGGTAGGGCACCGACAGGGCGGTCAGGGCGGGGAAGCGTTCCGGGCTGAGCTGGGCGCAGGCCCAGGCGATCTCGGCGCCCCAGTCGTGGCCGACCAGCGCCGCCGACGGCGTGCCGAGGGCGTCGAGGAGACCGGTCACGTCGCGGACCAGCGTGCGCATGCGGTACGCGGCGACGTGCGGGGGCACGGCGCTGCGGCCGTATCCGCGGACGTCGGGGGCGACGGCGTGGTAGCCGGCGTCGGCCAGGGCCGGGAGCTGGTGACGCCAGGAGAACCACAGCTCGGGGAAGCCGTGGAGCAGGACCACCACCGGGCCCTCGCCGGCCTCGGCGAGGTGGAGGGGAAGGCCGTTGACCAGGACGGTGCGGTGAGTGACGCGTGGGGCCCGCGTGCCCGGCACCTCGTCAGCCGCCGGGCGGAGGGCCGGCGATGGGGCTGCAGTGCCAGCCCGCCACCTGCCAGGAACCGTTCGGACGGGCGGCCACCAGCGTCGTGCGGAACCGGCCGCCGGCCTCGTGCCCGCGGTAGCTGGTCTGCTGCTCCTGCACGCCCACGACCACGGCGCTGTCGCCGAACGTGCGGACGGTGGGCTCCGTCAACTCGAACGCGCTGTTGCGCAGGTCCCCGCCGCGGTAGCGCTCCAGCCACTGGTCGTGGTCCAGAACGAAGCCGGCCGGTCCGACGCCGAGGAAGTCGGGGGTGAGGAGCGCGTCGAGGGCGTCTGCGTCGTTGCGCCGCTCCGCGTCCGCCCACCGGCCCACGAGCTCGAGGACCTCGTCCCGGGCTCTTCCCGGTGATTCCATGGCAATCCACTCCACACAGCACGAGCTGTTACTTGTGCGACACTCATGGTAATCGAGGCGGGCCGTGGCCTGTCTCCGGAGCCGACCTCATGTCGCGGGGGTGGCGACCGTTGGTCGAGTCGGGCGCCGACCCGCGAGAGGCGCAGACGGGCCCACGACGTGTCCCACGCACGTCGCCAGGACCTGACGGGGCAGGTCAGCGCCACGCCGCGGACGGCCGCCCAGCCCCACCACGCGAGGACCGTGTCGAACGACTGGGCGGTCGGGCCCGGCGCGGTGGCGACGAGGTGGCGGAGGTCCCTCGTCCGCCACGACCCGCTCCTCACCGCCGCCACGGGCGCTCCGCACCCGGCGTGACGTGCGCCCCACCGGTTTCCGCGGGCCGGGTGCGGATACCCGGTCACCGGTCCGACCGGATGGGGTGCCACATGCTGTTGAGCGGGAAGACGGCCTTGATCACGGGCGCGAGCCGGGGCATCGGGGCGGCGGCGGCCCGCGCGTTCGCCTCGGCGGGCGCCGCGGTGGCGCTCACGGCACGCGACGCCGACGCCCTGGAGCGGCTCGCCAGCGAGGTGAGGGACGCCGGGGGCGAGGCCGTCGCCGTGCCGGCGGACGTGACGGACGAACACGCCGTCGCGGCGGCGGTGCGGACCGTGACCGAACGGTTCGGGGCGTTGCACTGCGCCTTCAACAACGCCGGCGGGCTGGGCGAGTCCCCCCGGCCGCAGGCGCCGCTGGCCGACACCTCCGTTGAGCGCTTCGACGCGGTCACGAGCCTCAACCTGCGTGGAGCGTTCCTGTGTCTGCGCCACGAGATCCCGGCCATGCTGGCCTCCGGCGGCGGCTCGGTCGTCAACACCTCCTCCGGCTCGGGGCTGGCGGGCACGGGGCACGGGCTGACCCCGTACGTCGCGGCCAAGCACGGACTACAGGGACTGACCAAGGCCGCCGCCCTGGAGTACGCAGCCCAGGGCGTGCGGGTCAACGCCGTCGCGCCCGGGCCGATCCTCACCGAGGCCCTGGCCGAAGCGCCGCGGGAGTACCAGCGGGCGGCCGCGGAGGCCGTGCCCATGCGGCGCGTCGGCCTCCCGGAGGAGGTGGCCGCGGCCGCCGTGTGGCTCTGCTCGGACCAGTCCGGGTTCGTCACGGGAGCGACCCTGCCGATCGACGGCGGCCAACTGGCCGGCCACAGCTGACCACGGTGAGCGCGCCCGCCGGCGCGGAGACCGGGCCGGCGAGGGCGGCGACGCCGCCCTACGCCACACCGGCCCCCTCAGGCCGCGCCTGGCAGACCCCCGGGTCCCGCAGCTCGCGTCTCTCCGCGCCCGGCCCGTTCATGCCATGGCGCTGGATCGGTGCTGGACACTGCATGCCCGAGCCGCGAATTCACTCATCGCAAGGCGAGACCGCTTTGCCCTGAGGAAGATGGGCGCCCGCGACTGCACGCTCCCTAAGGCAATGCCCGGCTCAGGCTGCGATGTCGGCTTCGGGTTGGAGCGCGGGGCCGAGCAGCAGGCCCCCGTCCAGGACGAATTCCGAGCCGGTGGCGAACGTTGCGTCCTGGGAGGTGATGAAGAGCAACAGGCGGGTGATGTCGGAGGGTTCGGCGAGGCGGGGGATGGCGAAGGGATCGGGCGAGTAGAAGTCGGCGATGGCCGGCTGGCCGGCGACGGTGGGTTCGTTGATCAGCGGCGTGGAGACGACTCCGGGGTGGATGGAGTTGACCCGGATGTTGTCCCGCCCCAGCTCCAGCGCGGCCGTCTTGGTCAGCCCGCGCACGGCCCACTTGCTGGCGGTGTAGGGGGCGTAGAAGGCCGTGCCGACGTGGGCCATGGTCGAGGCGATGTTGACGATGGTTCCGCCACCGCCCCTGCGCATCGACGGAGCCACGGCCCTGATGCCGAGGAACTGGCCGGTGACGTTGACGCCGAAGGTGTGCTCCCAGGCGCGGAGTTCGGTGTGCTCGATCGGGGCCGCCGGGTTCTGGACTCCCGCGTTGTTCACCAGGATGGCGATCGGCCCGAAGTGGCCTTCGACTTCTCGCACCACCGCCGCCCAGTCATCCTCGCTGGCGACGTCCAGGCGCACGGACAGAGCCCGATGACCGAGCTGGGCGACGAGGTCGCGGCCGGCGTCGTCGTCGCGGCCGGCGACGACGACGTTCGCCCCCTCGGCGTGGTAGCCCCGCACATGACTGCTGCCCATGCCCCCGCTGCCGCCCGTGACGATGACGGTCTGGCCCTCAAAGCGCTTCATGGTGCATCCTTCCCGTAATGGTGAGTCGTCCGACTCACCACCTTTCCCAAGGTAAGGGCGGCACTAGAGGTGAGTCAAGTGACTCACCTCGCAGCGAGAGGCATACTGGAGGGCATGACGGCACAGCCCTCGGAGTACCACCGGCGCGTGGCAGCGCAGAAGCGGACGTCCATCATCGAGGCAGCGACGAAGCTGTTCCTCGACTCCGGTTACGACGGCACCTCGCTGGCCCGCATCGCCGAGGCGGCCGGCGTGTCGAGGGCGACTCTGTTCAAGCAGTTCGCCACCAAGGCGACCCTGTTCGAGGCGATCGTCACCGAATACTGGAAGGTCGACGACGAGGAGACCCCCCTCCCCGAGCCAGGGAACCTCCGCGCGGGACTTGAGGCCATCGGACGCCGCTACGTCGCCCTTCTCACCCAACCCGGCATGGCCGCCCTCTTCCGCATCGTCATCGCCGAGGTACCGCGCTTCCCCGAGCTCGGCGAAACCCAGTTCAAGCTCGGCAAGATGCCCTACTTCGAGTCGGTCCGCCGCTACCTGGCAGCGGAGAACGCCGCCGGCACAGCCCGGCTTGACGACGCGGAGACGGCGGCGACCCAGTTCCTCGGGATGATCTCCAACTACGTGTTCTGGCCGCGGATGCTGCTCGCACACTGGGAGCCCGACGACTCCGCCGTCACCAACGCGGTCGACCAAGCGGTGCTGACCATGCTCGCCCGATACGGCGCACCGGGGCCCCACGGCCCCTGAGCCACCAGGTGGCCCACCGCTCCGCGCAACCACCCGACACCTCCCGCACCGGCAGGCCGCCGACCCCGTCGGGTACACATTCGCTCACACAGAGTGCCGGAACACTTTCTGATGGCCTGCCGTCCTGCGGCTCGCGCGAGCTGCCACTGGAGCGGCGGCGAGGGCGCGCGTGTCAGGCAGCCGGACCGCGAGGGCTCAGCAGCCGCTCCTGTCCGGACGCCCCGGGCCTGACCAGCAACTCGGGAGTGTCCTCCTGACCCACGCCCTCCAACATCAGGGCCACCTTCGCCTGCCTGAACGCCTCCTCGACGGTGCGACCGAAGGCCAGCGCCCGGTAGAAGGAGGAGGAGAAGATCACGGCCGCCTCGTCGGCGATGGCCGCCTTCATGCCGACCACGTAGTCCACCGACTGCACGATGGCCTGGCTCTGGGGACGGGAGTAGCAGGCGTTGAGCAGCACCAGTCGCACGTTGTCCCGCAGCGTGTGGAAGAGCGCCCCGAGCGCGGCGGGCGGCACGGGCTTGGGCTGCCCCCTGTCGTCCACGAACATCAGCTCCCCCGTGGAGCTGCCGTGGCCGCTGAAGTGCACCACGTGCGGACGGTGCTCGTTCAGGTGCTGAAGCAGGTCGTCGGGCCGGACGGCCCAGTGCGAGACGAGACGCACCTTGTCCCGGCCGTCCGCGAGCCGGATCTTCTGCCTGACCGAACGGATCTCCTCGTCCAGGGCCAAGCGGTCGTTGACGACGGGATTGGCCGACAGGAACAGGATGTCCAACTTCTCAGCGTCCCGCGCAGCGGCTTCCTCGGCGGCAGCCCGCTCCGCGGCGGCCCGTTCGGCGTCGAGGCGCCGCACAGCCAGCTGGGCGCCGGCCAGTTCCTCCTCCAGACCCTGCGCACTCGTCATCGTCGTCCGGAGGTTCAGCTCGCCGTCCAGGGTCTCGACTCTCAGGTCGGTGTGCCCGGTCGGCGACGCGCCGGCGAGCTGCGCCGCCTGGGCCATCATCCCCTGGACCCAAACGAAGGCCGAGCTGGCCCCGCCCGTGCCGAGGGAGACCATCCGCGCGAACGGGATCTCCGTCGTGGCCCCGGTCCCGGGGGAGGCGAAGACCAGCGACTCGCGCGTCTGCCAGAACCGCACCACGTCGCCGTCCCGGAACGGATAGCCGGCCGACGGCAGCACGCGGTAGGTGACCGGCCAGGCAACCGCCTGCACGGTCCGTGCCAGTTCCTCCGAAGGGCAGGTGAGGCGCAGCGAACTGCGGTGATGGTCCTCCACCTTCACAGTCCACAGGCGGCCGTAGGGATGCACACGGAGGATCTCCCGTACCGGCCACGACGCCTGCGGCTGCGGCAGGGCAGTGCCCAGCTCCAGTGCGGTGCGCAGAGACGGGCCGTAGACCAGGATGTCCCGATCAGTGATCACCGTCAGCTCACGGGAACCCGTCGGACCGACCCCGGCGGCGATCAGCCGGATCCAGACCGCCTCTCCGGCTAACGCCTCCGCCTGCCGGGCGACGATCGGCCGCAGGGACCGCCACTTCCGCGCGTCGAACCCCACCAACCGCCCGTCCTGCTGGTCCACCCTCGTCCCCCTCCGCAGACCTTCGGTACTTCTGCGTACCATGACGGGAACTCTCTGTCCACTCATCAGAACGTAGCGTTGACATCTCGTCGAAGGTCGGCCCGCTGGGTCGGTGCCGGCACCGACCAGAGGCGTCGAGGCGGGGCGAGGCGCGGTGCCGAGTGTGCCCCTCTCCTTCAGTCCGTGGCGAGCCTGGCCAGGACGCGTTGGAGTGCGCGGGAACGGTCACTGCCCGGTGGCACGTCGGCGAGGTGGGCACGCAGTTTCCGCACCGTACCGACGGAAACCTGGTCCGCCCCGATCTCGTCGATCGCACGTCCCAGCGCGTTGAACGCCCAGTACTTCACGAAGGGCAACGGTTCACGGACCGCGGCGTCGACGAGGGAGGCGAAGTGTGTCGGGTCGGGGACGGCGTGCAGGCGAGCCACGGAGGCCAGGCGCTGCCCGGGGTCGTCCGAGCTCAGCATGGCCTCGACGTCCAGTACGGCGACACGCGGCGTGACCCTCAACATCTCGGCGAAGACTCGCTCCTGCTCGGCGGTCCGAGCAGGGCCGCCGGGCACGGACTGCCGAAGCTCCGTGTAGTGGGTGGCGAGACGGTCCATCGTCCTTCGTGCCGCCGGAGCGTGCTCCGGCTCCGACCGGCCCTGTTCCCAGTCGCCGCTGCCCGCCGCCGCCAGGGCGACGCGGGCGTTGGCGCTGGCGCCGTCCACCTCCTGGTCCAGTCGCGCGGTGCGTTCCTCGTTGGCCTCGACGCGCCTGGCCAGCTGCCGATACGCCATGACCAGGCCACCTGGCAACTCGATGGTGTCGAAGATCCCGCCCAGCCACGGCGCCACAGCCACCACCAACAGCATCACCGTGATGGTGTCGATGGCGAGGTCCGGCCAGACCATGTGGGCCACCGCCAGGGCGACCGCTGCCCCCGACACGCACATCCCGATGAGGTGCCGACGCCTCCCCTGCGATGTCCCTTCCCGCCCCGACACGTCCCGCGACGGGCCCTGGGCGCCCTCCCCTTCGCTCATGCGGCCCAGTATCCCTTCCCGGCCCCTTCCCGTCGCCGCGGCTACCGCGCCGAAGGCAGGGGTCGCAGGCAGCACCGCCAGCGCCACCCGGATCAGCTCACAGCCCAGGAGAGCACCGCGGGTTCGGCGGCGACGTGATGCGCACGCAGGAAGGACGCCGTTGACGTCGCCACCAGGATCGAGCGCGACAAGCGTGCCCACCGTTACGCCAACCCGGATGCCGGACGGGAACCGCTCGGGACCTTCGTCCGGGAGTGGCGCGGGAGGATTCGCGTAGCTTGCGGCACACACCGCTCGATCACGGTCACGGTCAACCATTTACGGACATCTGACGCAGGACGGCGACGAGCACTGCCGTGAGGTGATGGACGCCGCCCTGCGCCGTTCCCCGTCACAACCTGCGCCTAGCAGATCCCGAGGTCCCGCAGGACGCGGCGCTGAGCTCGTGCCGGCGTGGCGGGGAAATAGATGTAGCAGACGCCGCCCGTACCGCTCCTGACCGCGCCGTTCTGGTCGTAGCGCTGGGTGCGAAGCCAGATATTCTCGAACTGGCGTCGCGGGTACACCCGGCGGACGGCGTCGTTGCTGGAGCTGGCCGGGTCGTTGGCGATCACGTCGCCGTCGTCGGTGAAGCCGATCACCGTCATCAGGTGGCCCGAGGTGCCGTAGCCGGCGCCGTCGAGTTCGGCCTCGTAGAAGGACTGCGAGGTGATCAGGGGGATGCCCGCCGCGATGAGGCGTTCGGCGTCGGCGAGGGAGGCGATGCGCGTCACCACGCCGCGCATGTCCCGGTACGTCGAGGCGTAGGCCACGTTGAACGGCCAGTTGCCGCAGCCCTCGTACTGGTAGTCGAAGGTGAAGCGTGCCGCGTGGCAGACCTGGGGGTCGTCGTAGTCGGGGTTGACCCAGGCGAGGTCCTCCTGCGAGGGGCGCCGCCCCCAGTACTCGATGATCATCTGCGAGGAGGTGGGGCTGCACCACGCCTCGCCGCCGTTGTCGTACTCCGGGTACCGGCCGACGTGGATGTTCTGGGAGTACCGCGGCACCTCGAGTTCGATGCCGGAGGCGACGCCGGGTGTGGTGGCGGGCACCTCGAAGCGGGCGGGCACGTCGGAGGTCATGGCGCCGAGTCGCCACACCTTCGGGGTGGCCCCGCCGCCGGGCGTGCGGTAGAGCGTGAGCCGCAGCCGGTAGCTCACCAGACGCAGGCCGCTGTCGGCGTCGTCGATGGCGAAGGTGTCGGTCCACACCGTGGACTTGCCGTCCTCCTGCCCGTCCACGGAGGTGCGGCGGATGTCGGCGTCTCCCGCGGCCCAGACCCCGAGGGTGTACCAGGGGGTGTCGGTGCCGTCGCTGTAGCGGCCGAGCATCTCCACGCGCAGGAAGCTGCCGGCCGGGGTGTCGGCGTTCCACGAGGCGATCAGTTCGGTGGCAGGGGTCGCGGCCTGGTGGGTGGGCGAGAGCCAGCTCGCGTACTCCCACGAGGCGGTCGTGCCGGTGTGCGGGTCGGTGTAGTCCACGGTGCCCTCGGGCGAGGCGAACACCACGCCGGGCCGGGTTCCGTCGACGACGGTCACGCCCCGTGCGGTGCCGCCGCGCCAGTCCCCGGCGGTGCTCCAGCCGTGGTACTCGATCGTCGAGTCGCTCCTGGGTCGGCGGCGGCGCGGTGCCGAGCCCGCGCCGGTGGTGCCGGCGTCGAGGGCGTCGGTGGCGTGGGCGGGGGCCGCGAACGAGGCGGCGGAGCCGCCGACCGCCGCGGCGACGGCGGCGGCGAGCACGGTGCGGCGGGGCGTCGTGGTCACGGTGATGGCCTCCTGATCGATTCCCTGCGGGGCACCACTATCGCCGCTGGACGCGGTGACGAGAAGTCATTGGCACGGGAACGCGCCGCGGCGATATTGGTGCAACCTCTGGCGCCGTTACGCTGGCGGTGTGACGCACCGCGCCCCGACGGCCCCCGATCCCGTGGTGCTCGCGGCGCGGCTGGCCGGGCTGGCGGCCCGCCTGCGGGCCACGTCGCCGTCCCTCGGGCCGGTGCGGCTGGTCGCGGTCGACGGGCACGCGGGCTCGGGCAAGAGCACCCTCGCCACGGCGCTGGCGGCCGCGCTCGGCGGGGCCCCCGTGATACGGCTGGACGACCTCGCGCGTCACGGGGAGCTCTTCGCGTGGACCGACCGCCTCACCACGCACGTCCTGGCGCCGCTCGCCCGCGGCGAGGTCGCGCGGTACCCGGTGTACGACTGGGAACGGCGCGCCGTCGCCCACACCGCCTGCTGCCCGCCCGCCCCCGTCGTGCTGCTGGAGGGCGTCGGCGCCGGGCGCCGGGCGCTGCGTCCGCACCTGTCGCGTCTGATCTGGGTCGACGTGCCCGCCGCCGAGGCGTGGGAGCGGGGCAGGCTGCGCGACGGGCCGCGGCAGGCGGCGTTCTGGCAGGTCTGGGAGCGCGCCGAGCGGCGGCACCTGGCTGATGATCCGTCAAGGCCCTTTGCGGATATCCTGATGAGGCCGAGGGGCGACCGCTACGACATGGACGAGGCCGGCCCGATCGACGACCACAGCGAAAGCGACGATGCCTGCGTGTGATTCCCTTCCGGCGCTGACGGCATGCGGCGCAGGATCCCGTGAGGGGGAGTCATGACGAGTCCCGGGCCACACGGGGTCCCCGACCCGCACGCGTCGGCGGCCGACCTGGCCTGGCTGCGTGGCATGGACGCGTACACGGCCGCGGCCTACGCGGAGGCCGAGGAGGGCTTCCGCTCGGCGGTCCGCCAGGATCCCGGCATGGCCGACGCCTGGCTCGGGCTGCACGCCCTGCGCGCCGACGTGCCCACGGCCCTCCAGCAGATGTACCGCAACCGCGAGCGCTTCGGCGAGCAGCGCGCCCGCTACGGCCGTCCGCTGAGCTCCTGGTACTGGCTGGGCTGGTGGGTGCAGCCCGTGCTGGAGACCGGGCGTGACCTGCTGCTGGCCCACGCCTCGCAGCTGCTGGACGGCCGGCGGATGCCGGAGCTCGACCTGGCGCTCGCGGCCTGCCCGCCGCCGCAGAACGACCCCTACACCCGTTTCCTGTACGCCTGCCGCAGCTACCTCGCCAAGGACTGGGAAGCGCTGTTCCGCTTCACCTCCACGCTCGTCGACGACCCGCAGCTGGGTGTGGAGGCCGGCCTCTTCGCCGGCATGGCGCGGGTGAGGCTGGAGATGTACGACCAGGCGGAGCCGCTGCTGGCCGCCGCCCTCATGCGGTGTCGCACGGAGCAGCCGCAGCGCAAGGAGCTGCGGTACTGGCTGGCGCGGGCCCGGGAGGGCAGCGGGCGCAGCGCCTCGGCGCTGGCCCTGTACCGCGCCGTGCACCAGGTCGACCCGGAGTTCATGGATCTCGTGGAGCGGATCGCCGCGCTCACCGAGGAGGATCCCGACGCCGCCCAGCTCCTCGCCGACGCGACGGCGGACCCGTCGGTGCCGGCCGGGCTGCTGGACGCGCCGCTGACCTTCGGGGGCGACGTGCCGGCCGCCGGCACGCCCCAGGCCCCGGGCTCGCCGCCCTACGACCCCGTCGGCGTGAGCCCGCCGGTGACGCCGGAGCCGGCCCCGGGGCGGCGCGTCGTCTCCCCCACGACCGCCGCCGGGTCGGGCGTCCACGGGCCGGCCGGGGGCGGCGGCGCGGCCGGCGGGCCGCCCGCCGGTGACGCCGCGCTGTTGGAGAGCTCCCTGCGGGAGCTGGAGCGCATGGTCGGTCTCGAGCCCGTCAAGGAGCAGGTGCGGGCCATGTCCGCGCAGCTGCGGATGGCGCGGCTGCGGTCCGGGCAGGGGCTTCCGGTGCAGCCGCCGAAGCGGCACTTCGTGTTCTCCGGTCCCTCGGGGACGGGGAAGACGACCGTGGCCCGGATCCTCGGACGCATATTCCACGCGTTGGGGGTGCTCGCCCACGACCGGCTGGTGGAGGCCCAACGCGCCGACCTGGTCGGGGAGTTCCTCGGGCAGACGGCGGTGAAGGCCAACCGGCTGATCGACTCGGCGCTGGGCGGGGTGCTCTTCGTCGACGAGGCCTACAGCCTGGTCCACTCCGGGTACAGCAAGGGTGACGCCTACGGCGACGAGGCGCTCCAGGTGCTGCTGAAGCGGGCGGAGGACAGCCGCGAGCACCTGGTGGTCATCCTCGCCGGGTACCCGGAGGGCATGGACCGGCTGCTCGCGGCCAACCCGGGCCTCGGCTCACGGTTCGCCACGCGCGTCGAGTTCCCGAGCTTCCGGCCGCGGGAGCTGACCGCGATCGGCGAGCTGGTGGCGGAGGAGCAGGGCGACGTGTGGGACGCGGAGGCGCTGGAGGAGCTGCACAGCATCAGCGAGCACGTCGTCGCCGAGGGGTGGATCGACGAGCTGGGCAACGGGCGCTTCCTGCGGACGCTGTACGAGTCCAGCTGCGCCTTCCGCGACGTGCGCCTGGCGGACTGGGCCACCCCGCCGACACGGGAGGAGCTCGCCACGCTGCGGCTGCCCGACCTGATGCAGGCCTACGGCGAGGTGCTGGCCGGGCGGCCGCGGGGACAGGCCGAGGACGGCGGCCCGCCGGAGGCGGGCGGGCTCCACGCGCCGGACCTGCCCTGACATCGCGGTGGACGGTGGATGGCGGACGGACGGCGCGGTGGAGCGGTGGGGTCAGGTGTCGGCGTCCGGCGGCGCCGAGCCGTAGATCTCGACGAGGGCCCGCAGCGTGCGCGCGTCGGCCACGGCGCGGCTGCGTGCCAGGCCGGGCTGGATGGCCATCACGGCGAGGGTGGTGCCGTCGGCCAGGTCCAGCGTCACCCAGGGGTCGCCGCGGCGGAGCGTGACGCGCAGGATCTCGGGCCAGGCGAGGCAGCGGCGGGTGGTGAGGTTGATGACGGTGACGCCGTCCCTGTCGGCGACGGCCTTGGGACGGCTGAGCAACGTCAGCACGCCGCAGGCCAGCAGGCCGCTGGCGCTGACGGCGACGCGGTCACCGAAGGACCAGCTCACGGCGCCCTTCGCCGGCAGCAGCACGGCCACGAGGGTGAGGACGAGGAAGGTGACGACGCCGACGGTCATCAGCACGAGCCGGGTCACGACCGGACGGAACGTGACCGGCAACTCGGGAGGCCGCACGGGCCCTGGCGACGTCACGGGCGCGTCACAGCCGCGCTGCGTGGATGCCCGTGGTGAGGATGGCGCGGGCACCGAGGTCGTAGAGCTCGTCCATGACCCGCTGGGCGTCCCGCACCGGAACCATGGAGCGGACCGCGACCCAGCCCTTGTCGTGCAGGGGGGAGACGGTGGGCGACTCCAGCCCCGGGGTGAGGGCGACGGCCCGGTCGACCAGTTCGGCCCGGATGTCGTAGTCCATCATCACGTACCGGCGGGCGACCAGGACGCCCTGGAGGCGTCTGAGGAACTGCTGGGCCCTGCCGTTGTGCACCTCCACGCCCGCCCGGTGGATGACCACCGCCTCGGACTGGAGGACCGGCTCGCCGATGACCTCCAGCCCGGCGTTGCGCAGCGTCGTGCCGGTCTCGACGACGTCGGCGATGACCTCGGCGACCCCGAGCTGGATCGCCGTCTCGACGGCGCCGTCGAGGGGGACGACGGAGGCCTGCACGCCGTGCTCGGCGAGGTGGCGGGTGACGAGCCCGGCGAAGGAGGTGGCGATCGACAGGCCGCCGAACTCGCGCACGTCGCGGACGGTGCCGGGCCGGGCGGCGTAGCGCAGCGTGGAGGCGCCGAAGCCGAGCTCCATGATCTCCTCGGCGGCGGCGCCGGAGTCCAGCAGCAGGTCCCGCCCCGTGATGCCGATGTCGAGGGTGCCGGAACCGACGTAGGTGGCGATGTCGCGGGGCCGGAGGTAGAAGAACTCGACCTGGTTGTCCGCGTCGATCAGCGCCAGCTCGCGGCGGTCCTTGCGCTGCCGGTAGCCGGCCTCGTGGAGCATCGCCGAGGCGGGCTCGGAGAGGGTTCCCTTGTTCGGGACGGCGATGCGCAGCATGGACGGCGTTCCTTTGCGGTGCTGGTGCGGGTGTCTTCGGCGGTCGGCGGCCGTGCCCGGTGGCCGTGCTCGTCGGTCGTCGGTCGTCGGTGTCGAAGGATCAGAGACGAGCGTATACGTCGTCCAGGGAGATGCCGCGTGCGACCATCATCACCTGCACGTGGTACAGGAGTTGGGAGATCTCCTCGGCGGCCCGGTCGGCGCCCTCGTGCTCGGCGGCCATCCACACCTCGGCGGCCTCCTCGACGATCTTCTTGCCGATGGAGTGCACACCGGCCGCGACCAGCTCTGCGGTGCGGGAGGTCGCGGGGTCACCGGTGGCCGCCTTCTGCTGAAGCTCGGCGAAGAGGGCGTCGAATGTCTTGTGAGCCATGGTGGCTCTTACCCTACGGGGTGCGCGGCCTCCGACCGGGTCCGGGGCCCCGCGGTGGGACGGAGCGCACGCAGTGTGACGGCTGTGGCGACGGCGGCGGTGACGGCCTCGTGTCCCTTGTCCTCGACGGAGCCGGGCAGGCCGGCCCGGTCCAGGGCCTGTTCCTCGGTGTCGCAGGTCAGCACGCCGAAGCCAACGGGAACCCCGGTGGTGACGCTGACCTGGGTCAGTCCCTGGGTGACGCCCTGGCACACGTAGTCGAAGTGCGGGGTCCCGCCGCGGATGACGACGCCCAGGGCGACGACGGCGTCGTGCCCCTCCGCCGCGAGGGCGCGGGCGGCGACCGGCAGCTCGAAGCTGCCGGGCACGCGGACGAGGGTCGGCTCGGGGACGCCGAGGTCCTCGAGCGCGCGGAGGGCCCCGGCGAGCAGGCCGTCCATCACGGTCGTGTGCCACTGCGCGGCCACGACGGCGACACGCAGCGCCTCGCCACCGCGCACGGTCAGTTCTGGAGCGCCCTTGCCACTCACGGTCGTTTCTCTCCTCGGGGGTGTGGTGCGGTGTCGGTTCGCGTTGGTTCTTCGCGTTGGTTCGGCTGCTTCGGCGGCGCGTGGGGGGGCGGTCGGCCGACCGCGTCGGGCTCGGGGCCGCGACGGCCGGGCCGCCGCCCTCGCTACTGGTTGCCGCAGGCCGGGACGGGGGCCGGATCGAGCCACGGCAGGTCGTGGCCCATGCGGTCCCGCTTGGTCCGCAGGTAGCGCAGGTTGTGCTCGCCGGCGGGGGCGGGCATCGGCTCCCGGTCGGTGACGCGCAGGCCGTGGCGGAGCAGTGCCGCGGTCTTGGCGGGGTTGTTCGTCATCAGCCGCACGGAGCGGACGCCGAGGTCGATGAGTATGCGCGCGCCGGCCGCGTAGTCGCGGGCGTCGGCGGGCAGGCCGAGCTCCAGGTTGGCGTCGAGGGTGTCCCGGCCGCGTTCCTGGAGCTCGTAGGCGCGCAGCTTGGACAGCAGGCCGATGCCGCGGCCCTCGTGTCCGCGCAGGTAGAGCACGACGCCGCGGCCCTCGTCGCGGACGCGCTCCAGCGAGGCGGCGAGCTGGGGGCCGCAGTCGCAGCGCCGCGAGCCGAAGACGTCGCCGGTCAGGCACTCGGAGTGGACGCGGACCAGCACGTCCTCGCCGTCGCCGAGGTCGCCGGCGACCAGGGCGACGTGCTCCACGCCGTCGGTCGCGACACGGTAGCCGTGGGCGACGAACTCGCCGTGGCTGGTGGGCAGCACGGTGGACGCCTCGCGGCGGACCGCGGGGCTGTCCACGGGCGCCTCGCCGTTCTCCCGCCGGTGGGCGATCAGCTGCTCGATGGAGATCAGCGCGAGGCCGTGGCGGCGGGCGAACGTCGTGAGCTCCGGAAGCCGGAGCATGGTGCCGTCCTCGGCGGCGATCTCCACGACGACGCCGGCGGGGCGCAGCCCAGCCATGCGGGTCAGGTCCACGGCGGCCTCGGTGTGCCCGGGGCGGGTGAGCACGCCGCCGGGCTGGGCGCGCAGCGGGAAGACGTGGCCCGGACGGCTGAAGTCGCCCGGCGTGGCGTCGGGGTCGGCCAGCAGCCGGAGGGTGGCCGCCCGGTCGGCGGCGGAGATGCCGGTGGTGACGCCGTGGGACGGGGCGGCGTCCACGGAGACGGTGAACGCGGTGGCCATCGCCTCGGTGTTCTGCTGGACCATCTGCGGCAGCTCCAGCCGGTCGAGGTCCTCGGGCGCCATGGGGGCGCAGATCAGCCCGCGGCACTGGCTCATCATGAACGCCACGATCTCGGGGGTGATCAGCTCGGCGGCGATGACGAGGTCGCCCTCGTTCTCCCGGCTGGCGCTGTCGACCACCACGACGGGGCGACCGCGCGCGATGTCGGCCACGGCGCGCTCGACCGTGTCGTACACGGACTCGCTCCCGCTCAGGGCCTCGGGGTCGGCGGTCAGGGCCTCGGGGTCGGGGGTGGCGAGCGCCGCGTCGGTGCGGGCGGTGTCGGTGAGCGCGTCGGGGTGCGAGGTGGTGGTCATGCGGTGGCTCCGTCCGGGGCGGGGGTGGTGAGGGCGGTCGGCGTGAACCGGCGGGACTGCAGCCACCAGGCGCGCATCCCCCACAGCACGAGGCCGAGGTAGACCAGGTAGACCAGACCGGAGAAGGGCAGGCCGCTGTCGAAGGCCAGGGGGACGCCGACGACGTCGACCAGCAGCCAGGCGAACCAGAACTCCACCAGGCCGCGGGCCTGGGCGACCATGGCCACCAGGGTGCCGACGAAGATGTACGCGTCGGGCCAGGGGTTCCAGGACAGCGAGGGGAAGGCGGTGAACAGGCCGCCGACGGCCAGGGTGCCGACCGCGGCGCCCGTCGCGAGGGCGGCCCGCTCGGGCCAGGTGGCGAAACGGACGGCGATCTGCCCGTCGCCGGAGTCCTGACGGCCCCGGTGCCACTGCCGCCAGCCCCACACGGCGACGGTGATGACCAGCAACTGCTTGCCCACTCCCCCACCGAGCTGGGCGGAGGCGTAGGCGGCGACGAGGATGGCGCCGGAGAGCAGCTGCACGGGCCAGGTGGCCACCGAGCGGCGCCAGCCCAGGGCGAGGGCTGCCAGGCCCGCGAGGTTGCCGACGATGTCGGACCAGATGACGTGCTGTCCGAACGCCGAGAACGCGGTGCCGTTGAGGGTGTGGTCGAGGGCGTCCACCACGCTCATCGGGAGGTCACCTCGTCGGGCGAGGGCTGGCGGTCGGCCTCGCGGTGGGCCAGCAGGCTCTCGACGTACTTGCCGACGATGTCGGTCTCCAGGTTGACGACCGAGCCCAGCCGGTGCCGTCCGAGGGTGGTCAGCTGGAGCGTGGTCGGGATGAGCCCGACGGTGAAGTGGTCCCCCGCGGCGCTGACGACGGTGAGGCTCACGCCGTCGACCGTGATGGAGCCCTTCTCCACCACGTACCGGGCCAGGTTGGCGGGCAGCGAGAACGCGACGGTGTCCCAGTGCTCGCCGGGGGTGCGGCTCAGGAGGGTGCCGGTGCCGTCGACGTGCCCCTGCACCAGGTGTCCGCCGAGCCGGCCGCCGAGCCTCGTGGGGCGTTCGAGGTTGACGCGGTCGCCGGGGGCGAGGTGGCCGAGGTTGGAGCGGTTCAGCGTCTCGGCCATGACGTCGGCGGTGAAGCCGTCGTCGTCGGTCTCGACGACGGTCAAGCAGACCCCGTTGACCGCGATCGAGTCTCCGTGGACGGCGCCCTCGGTGACGAGGGGGGCGCGCAGCCGCAGCCGCGCCGAGTCACCGTGGCGGGTCAGAGCGGCGACCTCGCCCAGTTCTTCGATGATTCCCGTGAACACTCACGACTCCTTGGGGTGGTGGAAACGCCGGGACCCTCGCGGCCGCCCCGACGGCGGGGGGACCGACGGCGGGGGGAGGGGCACGGCGGCGGGGGCGCGGCGGCGCGCTGCCGGTGCGGAGGCGGGAGCGCCCGCGGGCCCCGTGGGCCCGGCGGGTTCGGCGAGGGCCGGGACCGGGGCCGGCGCGGTGCGTCGGCGGGGACGACCCGGCGTCACGGGGGAACGGAATGGCGCGGCGTGTGGGGACTGCGGGAGCGGCGGGGCCGTGAGGGCCGTCGCGCTCGTCGCCGCGGGGTGATCCGCCACCGGAACCTGTCTCCTGCCTGTCAGGCACGGCTCCGGGGCGCTTCGAGGACAGGACGGGGCGGTGGCCGGCACGGGGGCGCGTGATCGACGCGACGGACCGCCCTGGGACGGGATCCGACGACCGCGGCATGGCCGGAACCGCTCCGCCGCGCACTGCCTCCCATCCGGACTTTCACCGTCGGTCCAGGAATTCCACCTGGTCAACCGGCCGCTGGCTGCGGCCGGGTCGCGGACTGTTACCGCCGGTTCGGACTTTCACCGACCCCGGAGTGCGCTACGTCGCTGGTACGCCTTTCAGTGTGCCACGGTCGGCCGGAAGGCGTGTCGGCCTGTGGGGGGCGTCACAGGCCCTGGCGGGCGGTGCCGGCCGGGTCGAACAGGTCCCGCCGGGCGGCGTCGAGGGCGGTGAGCAGCGCGCCGTGGAGCACGGGGTTGCCGGCGACGGCCGCCGGGCGCACGACGGTGGTCAGGGGGGAGAGCGTGGCGAGGCGCCGGTGGACCCGGGAGGACAGGGCGTCTCCCCCGGCGCGGCCGATCTCGCCGCCGAGCACGACACAGCCGGGGTCGAGGACGGCCGTCACGGCCGCGGCGGCGACGGCGAGCCGTTCCGCGAGCGTGTCGAGGAAGCCCTCGGCGCCGGCTCCGGCGCCCTCCGCCGCCGGCTCCGGCCCGGCCACCGGCCCCGACGTCGGCTCCGGCCGCGGTTCGGGGAGCGGCTGAGCCGCGTCGGCCACCTCGCGCAGCAGCGCGGCGACGGCCTCCGCGTCCGGGCCGGCCGGCGTCAGCCCGTGCCGACGGGCCAGTGCGGCGACGGCGACGGCGGAGACCAGGACGTGGAGCCCGTCCTGGCAGTCCGAGCGGGAGGGCAGGCCGCCGGTCCCCGGCACCGGCATGAAGCCGATCTCGCCCGCGCCGCCCGAGGCGCCACGCCGCAGCCGCCCGTCGAGCACCACGCCGGCTCCGATGCCCTCCCCCAGCCACATGAGGACGAAGGTGTCGTGGTCGCGGCCGGCGCCGAGCCGGTGCTCGGCGATGGCGGCGAGGTTGACCTCGTTCTCCAGCACCACGGGGGCGCCGAGCCGCTGCCGCAGCGCGGTGAGCAGCTCGGCGTGCCAGCCCGGGAGGTCGCCGGTGGCGCGCAGCGCGCCGGTCGTGGGGTCGGCGAGGCCGGGGGCGCCGACGACGGCGGTGTGCAGGGAGCGCACCCCGGCGCGGCGCAGGGCCTCGTGGAGGGCGGTCATGGCGGCGTCGACGATCTCGTCCTCGCCGAGCCGCCCGTCGGCTCCCGCCGTGAGCGTCGCCTCCGCCACCGTCTCCCCCGCCAGGTCGGCGAGGGTGAACGAGACGCCGCCGGTGCGCACGTCGAGGGCGGCGACGTGGGCGCGGTCGGCGACGAGGCCGAACAGCCGCGCGTTGGGGCCGCGACGTTGGGCGCCGGTCTCGCCGACGACGGCGACCAGACCGTCGCGCCCCAGGCGTTCCAGCAGGTCGGCCACGCTCGGCCGGGACAGGCCGGTCAGCTCCCGCAGCTGACCGGCGGTCAACGGGCCGCGTTCCGCGAGGAGGCCGAGGGCGATGCGGTCGTTGATGGCGCGGGCGGTGCGGGGGGACGCGGTGCGCGTGGTGGGCATGGGCGCATCCTCGCCGGGGAGGTCGGGCAGTACCAAAACAGCTTTCTATTAGGAAGCCTTCCTGATAATATCAGGCCACCCTGCCAGACCTCTCCGAGGGATGCCCGCCATGCCCACCTC